>CAIKQM010000402.1 GCA_903829565.1 uncultured Planctomycetota bacterium | reverse complement strand
TGACCCGCACATGCCGTGGCAAGCGCCCGAGCCGTGGCGCAGCCAGATCGCGGACCCGTATGACGCGGAGATCGCTGCGGTGGACGCGCAACTGGCGCAGCTGCTGGCGAGTGTCGATCTCGCGCAGACCTTGGTCATCATCACGTCCGATCATGGCGAGGGCTTGGGCGAGCACGGCGAGCAAACGCACGGTGTGTTGGTGCATGAAGCCACCTTGCGTGTGCCGCTCATCATGGCAGGTGCTGCGTTGCCGCAAGGTGTGGTGGTGTCGCAACCGGTAGGTCTGGTGGAGTTAGCGCCCACGCTCACGAACGCATTGGGTTGGCCTGTGCTCGGCCGTGGTCGCGACTGGGCCCCTGCGTGGCGAGGTGAAGCGCTTGCGACAGCTCCGCTCTATGCCGAAAGCGAGTACGCGCGCCTGGAGTTCGGCTGGGCTTCGTTGGCCGCCTTGCGTGTCGATGCACTCAAGTTGATCGAGGCCCCTACCAAGGAGCTGTACGACTTGACGCAGGATGCACGCGAGCTACAGGACTTGGCTGCGCAGCGTCCCACCCAAGTCGAAGAGCTCTCGCAGGTGTTGGAGGCACACCGCGCTGCGATGCGGCGTGCTGCCATGGATCGTGGAGCCTCGACCGCTGCGCGCGTGGATCCGCACTTGTCGCAAGCGCTGAACGCGCTTGGCTATGCAGGCGGCAGCGGAACCACAGCGTACAGCGGTCGCGATCCGCGCCGCTCGATGGCGATCATTGATGCTCACGCAGAAGGTGCGTCGATGCTGCAACATGGGCAAGCTGAGCGCGCTGTGGCTCCGCTGGCTCGCGCTGTGGCAGCAGCGCCCGAAGCACCGGTGTTCCGCTTGGACTATGCCCGCGCCTTGGCCGCGACCGGAGCAGCAAGCGAAGCACGCACGCAGCTGCTGGAGGCCTTGCGCCTCGCGCCTGATCTCGAACAAGCGCACTACCACTTGGCCATTCTGCAGACACAAGCAGGTGAGCTCGCGGACGCCTTACGCTCGTATGAGGCGTCGTTGCAGCTCGCTCCTACGGCGTGGCCTGCGCGCATCGGGCGAGCGTGGGTCTTGGTGCGCTTGCAGCGCGAAGCCGAGGCCGCGGAGGAACTGGCGCGCGTGATCGCGCAGCGCCCGCAAGAGCGCGGCTTGCGTTTGGACTACGCACGGCTGTTGCGTGGCCTGGGCCGCAATGCCGAAGCGCTGACGCAGCTGCGCGAAGCGGTGGCGCTCGACCCCAAGGACCTTGGGGCTAGCGCATGGCTGGCTTGGGAGCTCGCGGTGCAAGCAGACGATGCGCTGCGGGATGGCGCGCGTGCGCTGCAGTTGGCTGAAGCCTTGGTCGCCAGCAGTGCGCAGCGCAACGCCGATCACTTGGAGATCTTGGCCGCGGCGCTGGCAGAGGTGGGTCGTGCGCAAGAAGCGGCAGAAGCCCAACGCCAGGCCTTGGCCGTTGCTCCGGCCGACTTGGATCCGCGCCTGCGCGAAGCCTGGACCGCACGCGTCGAGCTATACGCGCGCGGTGGCAAGCACCGCGAGCCGTAAGGTTTATTTGACAGCGCCTGCGCTGGTTCTCAACGAGCGCGGAACTCGGGCTCGCGCCGCTCGGGCGCTTGCTCGGGCTTCCCAGCGAGCTTCCAAATCGAAAGCGCAGCCCCTGTTGCTGCGTCGCCCGTCAGAACGGCGCGCAAATCACGACCCACGCGTCGCGGCGAGGCGTGCACGCGCTCGAACTCACCTAAACGCTGCGTATCAGCCGGCGCGCTAGCGAGCTGATCCCAAGCGCCTCCCGCTTGTACCGAGCCCTCGGCAGCAAAGCGCGGAGCAGCAACCACATGCGTGGCACCCAAGCCGCGCAATCCACGTGCCAGCTCGGCGAAGTCAGCCGTAGCACCCAACTCAGCCAAGCGCCCCACGCTCGCCGCAGGCACTGCACGCCGCCCATGCAACACAGCACGTGCCGCATGCGTGGCCGGCACCAGCACACTGCTTTGCGGTGCTGGTAGCGGATCATTCCACGGCGCCGTGCTCGGCACGAGAGCACGCAACTGGCGCAAGCCGCCGGACACTTCGCAGCGCTCTTCGCGCAAGGCGGCCTCACCCGGGCGAGCAAGCACAAAGCCTGCCACGATGCACACACCGGCTACCAGCGGTGCGGCGCTGCGCATCCATGCCTGCCGCGCATCCACCAAGAGCGCGATCAAGAACGCAGCCGCCAAAGCCGCAGCTGCTGCACCATCACGCAGCAACGGCGTGGCGAGCAGCACGCACGCGCCGGTCACCAGCACCAAGAAGCCTTGATGCGTGCGCCACAACACCAAGCCGCACAGCACCAAGCCAGCTAAAGCAACTGCGGTCCAAGCATCCCAGCGACCAGCGAGCGGCTCGCTCGTCACGAAGGCAGCAAGCCCTGTGCGTCCTGCTTCCCAGGCTTCGGGCATCCATGCCACAGCCATCAACACCAAGGCCGCCAGCAACGCCAAGTGCAGCACGCGACGTGGTTCACCGCGCTTCTTGCTCCACATGACGACCACGGCGAACGGTGCCGCGAGGATCAAGCACAGAGTGGAGGCGAAGCGCACCCACGCCACCCAAGGTCCGCTGCTTGCGGCCCACGGACCTTCCTCTAGTGGCAAGCGCAAGGCGAAGGCTGCAACCAACAGCAACAGGATGCCCGCGCGCGCCCGCGCGGGAGCTTGCTCCGGTTCGGCACAGGCCCGCAACAAAGCCGCTGTACCAGCCAACACAAACAGCAGCGCAGGTGCCCACAAGGCTACCGCGATGCCGGCCAAGAGGCCTGACAACAAGCCTTCCATCACGCCATCGACCAAGCCTTGCGGATCGACGCCACGCGGCTCCAGCAAGCGTGCAAAGGAGCGCATCAACAGGGCTACCGCCACCCACCCCAAGACCGCTTCGGACAAGAGTCCCAAGCGCGTGGGTTCTAACAGCGCGGGCGTGAAGGCGGCCACCGCTGCGGCGCACCACGCCCCCACACGAGCACGCTCCGATGAGCCCAGCAACGCGCGCGCAGCCAAGTGCACGCAGACCGCCAACAGCAAGCCCAGCAACGGCCCCGAACGCAGCAGCACATCCTCGACTTCAGCCTCGGTGTAGCCGCTGAGCGAAGGCTCCGGAGACGCGCCTTGGCCCAACAGGCGCACCACTGCGGCGTACACAGCAGCCGGCACGGGCGACTCCGCTTGTGGTTGGGCTGTACCGCCCGCATACAATGCATCTGTCAAGGGCACTTGACCTTGGGCCAGCGTGACCTCCACGCGCCGCAAGGCCTTGGCAGTGGCTTCGTCATCCACCAACCATGCGGATGCCCCTCCTGCTTGCTCGGCGGGAAGCAGCTGCAACTCCGTGCCCGCCTGCCAACGCAAGAGGAAGGCGAGTGCCAACACCAGTGTCAAAAACGCAGAACGCGACAGCAGTTGGTTCACGTGAGTGTCAGGATCGCGTCAGCGCTTGGGGTAGGTTGCGAGTACATGGCTCTTCCACAAGCCCTCGAACTCCATGACGCCATAGCCATAGATCTCTTTGAGGGCGTCGCGCGTCGGGATCTTCTTCTTGAGCTGCAACGACAAGCGCATGAACTTCTCGGGGTCGTGGTAGATCAAGTAGTCCACATAGCTGAACGCCGCCGCGTTCTGCGCCAAGCTCAAGCTGTCCGAGGTCTGCTCGAACACGCCCGCCGCTGCAGGCGACTCGCCCTTTTCGACCATCTGCCGCACCGCCAAGCGCCAGCGGCCACCCTTGAAGTCCACATTGGTGTTCTGCTCTTGATAGCAGTAGGTGTCGCACACGTCCCAGTACTTGTCCTCGTACCAGTGCGCGAGCCCCTCATCGAGCCAACCGGCCTTGTAACGCCCCATCCACTCGGGATGAATGTGCGCCGACAAGATCAGGTGCGCGACGTTGTGCACCAGATTGCGGTGCAGCAACTCATCCGAGTTGAAGTTCTGGCGGCTGCCGCACACCGAATAGGTCGGCTGCGTGCCCATCTTCTTCATGCCGCCGGGCGCCGTGGCTCCACAGAAGGCCCCTGAAGCGCGGCGATGGTCATCGGGAAAGGTCCACACGAAGACACGGAACTTCTCCTTGAAGTCTTCGTCTTTGACGCGCAAGTCGCGGCGAAAGTCCTTGTAGAGCGTTTCCATGCGCTCTGCTTGCAAGTGCAACAACTCGTGCGCTTCCAAGAACTTCTTGCCGACCTTCAAGCGATCGAGCTCCCAGCCAATCACATAGTGCTCGGTCTCGCACTTGCGGATCGCGCGATCCATATCTTTGTCGATATAGGACAGCGCCGCGCGACGCGACTCGACAGAAGCACGCTTGAGCTGCAGCTTGGCTTGCGCGTCGGCGTTGTCGCACGACGCGCAGTCAACCCAGCCAGCTCCTCCACAGGCCTGGCAGTCCGCAATCACCGAGCAGAACAGCACCCCGTCTTCGCGCGCGGCCATGTCCTTCTCATGCTCGGCACAAGGCAAACGTCCGACGGAGGTGCACTTCTTGCACACCACCGCAGGATCCTGAGCGGCGTGCAGCGCCGCCAGCGCTAGCAACGCCGCCGCGATCACAGCAGCTCCTCGATCAGCTGTAAGTGCGGCTGGAAGCCGCGCAACTGGATGCGCTTGGCCGTCTCACCGGGCAAGGAGGCACGCGGTGCAAGACCGACCAGCTCGGACTCCAAGATGCCCACGCCCTTCTCCGCGGCAAGGCGCTCGATCTCGGTGTAGACGCGCTCGAGTCCCGTGGACTCAAAGTCGCACACGTTCATCGAGACTTGCGCGCACTTGGGATCGTCGAGGCCAAAGCCCATGGCCTTGATGCCCTTCAGACCGCCGTCTTTCTCGCGGATCTTCTTGGCGATCTCCTTGGCCAAGGCGACATCCTCGCTCTTCAAGTTCACGTTGAACGCGATCAGGAACTTGCGCGCCCCAATCACCGTCGCACCGGCGCTCGGATGCAACGCGTTGCGCGGACCTTCATCCGGCGTGCGCGCAGGATCCGTGGCCACCGCTGTGCTCAAGGCCTCAAAGCCGATGTTGCGCACATCCGGCAAGTTCTTGCGGGCCGGCGTCTTGGCCGCCGACTCGTAGTAGTACACCGGGATGTGCAGCTCGCGCCCCACACGCGCACCCAGCGCATGCGCCAAGCGCACACAGTCGTCCATGGTGGTGCCTTCCAACGGAATGAACGGCACCACATCTGTGGCCCCGATGCGCGGATGCTCGCCTTGGTGCGAGCGCAAGTCGATCAACTGACTCGCTTGCTGGATCCCACGAAAGGCAGCTTCCGCCACGCCTTCGGGCGCGCCCACCACCGTCACCACAGCACGGTTGTGCGAGGCATCCATGCTGCGATCGACCACGCGCACACCGGCGACGGATTGGATCGCGGCCACGATTGCGTCCACTACTTCGGGACGACGGCCCTCGCTGAAGTTCGGCACACACTCGACCAGACGCTTGAGTTCGCTCATGTTCCTACTGCCTTGCCCGCATCGCGGACCACGATGCCACGCTTGACGACGGCACGCACAGCGTTGCCGCCGAGTTCGTATACCAAACGCCGGTGATTCGGCATGTCCAGCACCACGAGATCGGCCTGCTTGCCTGCCTCGAGCGAGCCATGAGTGGCTCCCAAGCCCAAGGCGCACGCGCCGTTCAAAGTCCCCGCGGTCAAGCACTCGGCCGCCGACATGCGGTAGCGCAAGGCCGCAAAGGCCAGCGCTTCTTGCATGTTCAAGCAATAGCAGCTGCCCGGGTTGTAGTCCGTGGTGATCGCCACCGGCAAACCACGGTCAATCAAAGAGCGACCGGGTGCTTCGCGTTCTTGGCGCAAATAGAGCGGCACCAAGGGCGCCAACACAGGCACCACGCCCGCAGCCAAGAGTGCTTCCGCGCCGGCATCATCGACGAACTCGAGGTGATCCGCGGACGCCGCGCCCACCTCGGCAGCCAGACGCGCACCACCGGACAACGACAACTGATCCGCGTGCAAGCGCCGCACCAAGCCGAGCTCACGCGCCTTCAGCAAGATGCGCCGCCCCGCGTCCACATCGAACACATGGCTCTCGACAAACACATCGACGCCCTGAGCCAGACGACTCTCCGCCACCGCAGGCAGCATCTCGTGCACGACAAGGTCCACATACGCGCTCTTGCGATCGCGATACTCCAGCGGATAGTCATGCGCACCCAAGAAGGTGCTCACCAACTCGACAGGTTGCCGCTGTTTGGCCTGCGCCAGCACGCGCAAGCTCTTGATCTCATCGGCGAGCGTCAAGCCATAGCCGCTCTTCGCCTCCAACGTCGTGGTGCCATGCGCTAGAAAACGCTCCAAGCGTTGCTCGAGCAGCACCAACAACTGCTCCTCGCTCGCCGCGCGCACGCCGCGCACCGACGACAGGATGCCACCGCCTTGTTGAGCGATCTCTACATAGGTCGCGCCGCGTGTGCGCAGCTCGAACTCTTCCTCGCGCGTGCCCACGAACACCGGATGCGAGTGCGCGTCGACAAACCCAGGCACGACCAAACCACCGCGGGCATCCAAGCGTGCACGCGGTGACCAACGGGACGCCACCTCACGCTCGGCCCCCACCTCGGCAATCCGGTCGCCCACGATGGCCACCGCTGCATGGGGCTGCACCTGGATGCGGCCCAACGCGGCGCCACCGAGCGCGCTGGTCCCCAAAGGGGTAGCCAACTCGGCACAGTTGTGGACCAAGAGGTCGCAAGGACGCGGCGCGGATAGGGCTTGAGCCATCGCTAGCCCCGAGGATAGCGCAGGCGCGCGCCCGTAGCCTCTGGTAGCTTCAAGGAGGCATGCAGAATCGTTCCGCAGTGCGCCTCGCGTGGTCGGCCGTGTTCGTGGGCTTGTTGGCCTACGCCGCGCTGCAGGAACACCAGCAGCACGCACAGCACGCGACCCGCACCACCGCGGTCGATTGCGACCAAGCGCTGGCAACCCACGGCTTCTGCTTGCGTGAAACGGCCGAGCAACGCGGGATCGACTTCACGCACCGCCTGGCCAGCTTTGATGCCAAGATCCGGCACATCGAACCCAATACCGCGGGCACCGGCGCTTCCGTCGCGGTCTGTGATGCCAACAGCGACGGTTACGAGGACCTGTACTTCACGAACAGCGCCCAAGGCAGCAGCAACGCGCTCTACATCCAACAGCCCGATGGGTCCTTCCGCGACGAAGCCAGCGAGCGCGGACTCGCGTTGCTATCCGATGTGCGCGGCCCGTGCACCGGCACATGGTGGGCCGATGCGGATGGTGATGGCGACCACGATGTCTTCGTGCTGCGCTACGGTGCTCCGTCGCTCTACCGCAACGATGCGGGCTCGTTTGTCGATGTGACCAGCAGCTCCGGCTTGCCCCCACGCATCAATGGCAACGGTGCGTGTTGGTTCGATGCTGATGGCGATGGGCTGCTGGAGCTGTATGTAGGTGGTTACTTCCGCGAGGAGCTCGACCTCCAGAACCTCACGACCACGCGCGTCATGCAAGACTCGTTCGAGTTCGCGCTGAACGGCGGGCGCAACTACTTGTTGCGCAACCTGGGTGGCTTGCGCTTCCAAGATGTCACGGCCCAAGCCGGTGTCGACAGCAAGCGCTGGACCCTGGCCGTAGCCGCCGCCGACATGAACGGCGATGGGCGCCAAGACCTGTACTTAGCCAACGACTACGGCCCGGAAGAGCTGTTCTTGAATCGCGGCGAGTGGCGCTTTGAGCGCGCGCAAGGCATCGGTCTCGATGAAAGCAGCAAGAGCGGCATGTGTGTGGCCCTAGGTGACTTCCTCAACGATGGAACGCTAGGCGCCTACATCACGAACATCAGCAAGCAAGGCTACCTGTTCCAAGGCAACAACCTGCGCGTCAACCGCCTGCACAAAGGCGGACGCATGCAGAACATTGCCGAGGGTGTGGTGTGCGACTGCGGCTGGGCGTGGGGTGCACAGTTCGCCGATGTAGACAACGACTTTGACCTCGATCTCGTGGTGCTGAATGGCTTCATCAGCGCCAGCAAGGAGCGCGACTATTGGTTCGGCATGGCCAAGATCGGAGTCGCCACCGGCGGCATTGCCGAAGATGCCGGCTATTGGCCGCCTATCGAGGACCGCAGCCTCTCGGGGTATGAGGTGTCGCGTTTGCTTGTCAACCAAGGCCGCTCGCGTTTTGCCGACATCGCTCCGCAAGTAGGCTTGACAGATGATCTCGATGGACGCGGCGTGGCACTGCTCGATCTCGGGCGCGATGGTGATCTCGACTTGGCCATTGCCAACAACGGCCAACGCGCGCTGCTGTACGAGAATGAGGTCGCCGCCAACCGTGCGTGGGTGCAGTTGCAGCTCGTAGGACGCACGCCCAACACCTACGCGATCGGCGCGCACATCACGGCCTATGCAGGCAACAAGATCCTGACCCAAGTGATCCAAGCCGGCAGCGGTTTTGCCGCGCAAAACAGCTGGATCGTGCACTTTGGCCTAGGCGATTCGCAGCTCGACCGCATCGAAATCCGCTGGCCCTCGGGCCGGACGCAAACCCTCACAGGCCTGGCCCTCAACCAACGCCACACCGTGCGCGAAAGCCCCTGAATCCCATGCGTGCTTGGCTGAGCAAACTCGATCCGCGCTGGTACAGCTCGACACTGCTGACGACCATTCTTGTCGTGGGGCAATGGCGTCACCAGATCCTTGGCGACAGCTACCTGCCGTGGATCATCGCGCTGGGCACCGCCGTGCTGGCCGAAATCGCCGCGCGCAAGAGCCTGGGACTGACAGGCATCAACTTCTTGTCGGCCTACATCAGCGGCAACAGCGTCGCCATCCTGCTCAAGCCGCAAGGTGATCTGCTGTGGCCGTTTGCGGTCTGTTCCGCACTGTCGATCCTCTCCAAGTACATCCTCGCGTGGCGCGGGCGACACTTGTGGAACCCTACGAATCTAGGTGTTTGCGCGCTGCTGGCCTTGGCGCCTTCACAAGTCTCGATGCTCTCGCACCAATGGGGCAATGACCTAGCCTTCGTGGCGCTGTTGTGGGTGGTCGGCGCCGCCACCACGGTGCGAGCACGCGTGTGGCACATCTCTCTCGCGTGGCTGGCGGCCTTCACCGCCTTCGCAGCCCTACGCGCGCAACTCTTGCCGAACGGTCACTTCGTCAGTGAGTTCATGCCCGTCACGGGTCCGATGTACACGCTGTTCATGTACTTCATGGTGACGGATCCCAAGACGACTGTCATGACGCGCAACGGCCAGATCTTGGTGGCGGTGCTCGTGGCCGCCGTCGAGTGCGTGATCCGCCTAGCGTGCGAGTTGGATGGGTTGCAAGCGACCAATCCCTTGTGCATCGCGCCGCCGATGTACGCGCTCTTCGTCGTCGGACCGCTGGCGTTGGCGTGGAGCCTGCGTGCTAGCGCTTCTTCGCCACAGCCACCAGCGACACACCGTGCCATGGCAGGAAGCGGTCCAAGCGCTTGAGCCACCAGACGCTCCAATCGAGCGCTTTCAGCTGAACTTTCCCGAAGCGCCGGCGCTTGAGCACTCGGCCGTTCCACCACCAACCGGGCGTGGTCGGCCGGTTGAAATCGAACATCGTCTCCAGCTCGAAGCCGGCCTTGGCCAGCGCCCGCGCCAACGTTTCACGGCTGTAGCGACGCTTGTGCTCTAGCACCTCGTCAAGCGTGCCGTACAGGTTCTGGTTTTGCGGCACAAGGACCACAACCTTGCCGCCGGGCTCCAAAGCGCGCGCCATGTTGAGCAACGCTTGGTGCTCGTCCTCAACATGCTCGAGCACATTCAAGCACACCACCGTGTCGTAGCGCCCTGCCAGCGTGTCAAAATCACTTGACTGCAACAGATCGCACTTGTGGACATCCAAGTACGGCCGGTCGCGGAAGGTCCCGCGCAGGTAGTCGAGGTACAACGGATTGAGATCCGTCGCCGTGTAGCGCTCGCGCGGTGTGAAGCGCCGCGTCAAGTTCCCGAGCCCTGCGCCGATCTCCAGCACTTTAGAGCCCAAGTGCGGCCGGATCACAGCGCCCATCCAGCGGTTGAAGCGCGGCGTGCCCGCCAACGACTGCAAGATGTGCGACCCGTGCTCATCATCGGCATAGATGTCGTCGACCAACCACCACTTGACCATCGCGTGCAACGCCAGCACACCGTCAAAGGGCTTGATCTTCTTGCCTTCATCGTAGGTGCGACCGCTGTAACGAATCGGCACCTCATAGATGCGCGCACCGCGCTTCGAAAGCTTGAACACCAGCTCTGGCTCCAAGCGAAAATCACGGCTGCGCAGCGGAATCGACTGCAAAAGGCGCGTGCGCGCCATCTTGTAGCACGTCTCCATGTCCGTCAGGTTCAAGTCGGTCAACGCGCTCGTCAGCAGCGTCAAGAAGCGATTCGCCAAGCTGTGACGCCAATACAACACGCGCCGGTACTCGCCTGACAAAAAGCGCGAACCAAACACCGCATCGGCGCCCTCTTCCACGAACGGCGCCATGAGCTTGGGCAGATCGCGCGGGTCGTATTCCAGATCGGCATCTTGAATGACCGTCAAATCACCGCGCGCATGGCGCACGCCTTCGGCCACTGCTGCACCTTTGCCTTGGTTGCGCGGCAGCTCGATCAGCCGCATGCGCTCGGGATGCGCAGCCGCCACGCGCCTCAAGATGTCGCGCGAACCATCCGTCGAACCGTCGTCGACGCAAATCAACTCTAGCCACGCCAGGCGCGCATCTTGGAGCGCCAACACACGTCGAATGGACTCCTCCACGAGGTGTCGCTCGTTGTAGACGGGCATGACCACGCTGAGGCTGAGCGCCTGCTGCGCGTGTGCGGATGAGGTGCGATCCGACGGGGTACGATCCAAGGGGGCTCCGGACCCGGCTCTATCGGCGGGCGGCGCAGTCTAGCTGAAGGGGCATGTACCATCGCCTTGACAGGGTATTGTCACGCTGACTAGCATCTTATGTGGTTAGGCGCCTACTTTCGTTTTACGTAGGTAGCAGCTGCCCATCCTCCCTCTGTTTCTTTTGGCCCCACGAAAGCACTGAACATGAACCATCAAGCCATACTCCCGCTCTCCGCCATCGCCTTTGCCGCGACTCTTAGCTTTGCGGCTCCGCAAGCCACCTCGACCTGTGAATGCTCCGCAAGCATTGGCTCCGTTCAGTTTTCTCCTTTCGCCGGAAATGCTCCTGCCAATTGCTATCCCTTGACCATCACGGTCGAACGCATCATCGAAGTAATCGACGATGGTGCCTGCGCAGGTGTCGCCCCCTGCCCGACACAGCCGGAGCCCTGCACCTTCGCCTACGATCTGAAGATCACCGGCACTGCTCCTTGCCGCATCGGGGTGTCCTTGGACAACCGTCTCCTAGGGGCCGGTTGGCTGGGAACCGGAGGTGCGTTCCTGCTCTGCGTCGACGACCAGCCCGCCTGCGGCGAGGGCAGCCTGCTGCAGGCCGTCTACGGATTGAATGCTACGCCGCTGTTCTCGATCCAGCACACCTGCGAAGCGTGCCAGTGAGGGTGAGATGACCACCTTACAACGCACACTATTGGGCGCAGGAGTGGTTGCACTGTTGGTCCTCGGCACGCGGTCGTGGTTCGCCACGCCGCAAGAGGTCTCCAATGCGGCGACTCCCGCTTCGAGCCCCGAGGCAACGCAGGCGGTTTCCGCTTACAACTCTGATCTGGCCAAGCCGACCGAGGCCCCCCGCGAGCCCGAAGTCGAGTCGATCGTGGCACTCGATGACGATGCCCGCTTTGACCAAATCGCCAAGTCCTTCGACCCAGCCAAAGAGCGCTTCTTCAAAGTGTCAAGCCGCGCAATGCCTGACTGCTTGAAGCTACTGCAGGATCCGCGCATCAACCCGGACAAGAAGTTCTTGCATGGAAAAAAGGCCAGGGATTTCTGCGCTATCCAAGAACGCTACGCCTCCGAGATCTTGCCGCTCTACTGGCGTTACACGGGGCTGCGCGATGAGAGCCTCGACGCGTTGCGCAAGACCGGCAAGTACCTTGATCCGGCACAGGCGAAACTTGCGATGAAGACTCCCGGAGCGATCGTAAACATCGCCAGCGTGGCCAATCAGGCTACGGAGGATCCGGCCACCCAAACGCTGAGCGAGGACCGCTATCTCGCCCTGATGCCTGGCGATGTACCTGATCTCGACGCGATGCGTGAGCAGATTGCGGCCCTCAAGGAACAAGCCGCACTGGAGATGCGCAACGCCCTAGCTGGGTATTGAACCTGTGCGCCGGGCGGTGCTTCATCCCGCCCGGCGCACAGCCTGTTCGAACTCGCCGCCGATGCGCTGGCGCATGCGCGTGCGCGCGCGGAACAAGATCATCTTCACATTCGATAGCCCGAGCCCCATGTCCTCTGCGGCGGCCGAGTACGACAGGCCGCGCACCTCGACCAAGTCCATCAAGCGTCGCTCGCGCGGGCTGAGCGCTTCATACGCCTCCAGCCAGCGCGACAGCACGATGATCCACGCCTGCGCCAAGCGTTCGCGCTCCTCGTCCTCGACCGTCACTTGCACCGGCCCGGCGTGCGGGTCGCGCGGCTCGGCGCGCACTTCCATCAGCGCTTCGAGCGACATGCCGCGCCGGGCTGCGCGCGCCCGCCGCACCAAGTTCCCCGCGATCGTCCGCGACCACACCGCAAAGCTGCGCGGGGCCTCGTCGCGGAAGCTGGCCGCATAGCGGTACATGTTCACAAAGGCGTCCTGCAGGAGTTCCTGCGCATCCAAGCGCAAGCCGCGCGCCAACAGCTCGATCCAGCGCAACAACGCCGGTCCCCCGACGCGGTACAGTTCCTCGAACGAATCCGGGTCGCGCTCGTCGCGGAACAGGGCGCACAAGGCGGTCTCCAAGCGCGCGCGCCAATCCTCGTCGGGCTCGCCAGGGAGCGGATCCAAAACCACGCCCCGACTTTGGAGACGCAGGGCGACCTTCGCGTTCACGACTTCGAGTGCTAGAGCGGCCATAGGCCTGCCCTAAGAGCACGGGGCGTGCCGAGCGGGAAGATTTTGCCACCAGCGATCCTAAGTATCTGCCGATCCATGCCTTGCAAGCCGATCCAACGCGGGCTGGCGCAGCGCTGGGGTACGCCGGACCCCGCGCGCTCCGTTACGCCAAGGTAACGCCCGCGCCAGACGCTACACTTCTGCGCTACCACCTGTGCTGCTCTCGTCTACGATCGCCACGCCGGAGGCCCTCTGGCCCCTGCTCTCGAGCACCTTGGCCGACTTTGGCCCGCCGCTCCTGTGCCTACTGGGTGCTGGTTTGGTCGCGATCTTCCGTGCCGCCTTGGAACGGGCCGTAGCCAGCCGCACACTCGAAGGGCTCCCCGATCGGCGCCGCGAGCGACTCGCCGCCTTGCTGGAGCGTTCTAGCGAACTGGGCTCGAGCGCAGCCCTAGCCGAGGTCTTCCTGCGCGCCAGCTTCGCCGTCTTGCTCTACCGGTCGATCGGCTTGTGGGGCCAAGCGGGTGCCACGCAGATTTGGACCACGATCGGCGTCGCCGTACCCGCCATGCTCGCCTTCTGCGAGGTGCTGCCGCAGGCGCTCGTGCCGCGCCTCGGCGATCCGCTGCTCGTCCGCACACTCATCCCCTTCTCACTGGCCCACGCGCTCCTGCGTTGGGTTTCTTGGCTGTTCGGCGCCTTGCAGCGCGCCGTCGAGCGCGTCGTCGGTGTCGAGCAGCAAGCCGCCCAAGCGCAGATGCTGGTCGAGGGCCTGCGCGATGTGATCGTCGAAAGCGAAGCCGTAGGCGAACTCGACGAAGCCGAGAAAGAGATCATCGGCAATGTGATCGAGTCGCGCGATGTACCGGTGTCAGCCGTGATGACCCCTCGCACCGAGATCATCGGAATCGATGGAGCCGAACCCGTTGCCGCAGCGGCGCAAACTTTGGCGGCCAGCGGCCACTCGCGCCTACCGGTGTGGGATGGCGGTCCCGACACGATTCTAGGCTATGTCACGGCGCGCGATCTCGTCGGCGTGGCGGCCACGGGCGCCTTCCATGTGCACGCCTTGCGCGACCTGTTGCACCCGGTGCATTTCGTGCCCGAGACCAAAACGATTAGCGAGCTGCTGGCCGAATTCCGGCGCGAGCGGCTCAAGCTCGTCATCGCGCTGGATGAATACGGCGGCACGGCGGGACTGATCACGCTGGATGATTTGCTGCGCGAAGTCGTCGGCGAAATGTCGGACGAGACCGACGAAAAAGAACCGCAACGCATCAAGCGTTTGGCCGATGGCAGCACCTTGATTGATGCGTCGCTGCGCGTGGCCGAGGTGAATGAGGAGCTCGGTACCTCGATCCCCGAATCGGAAAGCTACGAGACCTTGGCCGGCGCGGTGCTCTTCGAGCTCGGACGCTTCCCCAAGGGCGGCGAAACGCTTGAGCTCGGCGGCCGCCACCTCGTCGTCACGCAGTCCTCCGACCGCCGCGTGCTGGAAGTCAAACTCGAACGAGCCATTGCCAGTTGAGCCGCGCCGCCTGATCCCAAGCCAGCCGTCAGCGTGCGTACTGGGATTCGGGCCAGGGTGCGTCCGACTCTTGCAGGTGCGCCTCTGCTTGGGCGACCAAGTCGCGCACACGCTGCACGTAGCCCGGGTCGAACGGATAGCTGTTCTGGTAGCGACCAGGTGCCTTGGAATCTTCGAAGGCACGCCGTGCCCTGGACTGGGCCGCGCGGGCGGCCATGAACTCGTCGTACACTGGAAATTCACCCGCTCCAGGCCTGTATTTGCCGTTGTTGAACTGGAACTCGTGCTGGCTCGGCAAGGGTTGACTGCTCTCACTCAGCGGCAAGTGACGGCCGGCCCGATCCAACTCAACGGCGACGGCGCTGGTCAGGACAGGCATCAAGAAGTTCTCCCATTGCTCCGCGTCCATCCGTGCTGCGGCAGCCTCGAAGGCAGCCAAGTCGTTGCGCAGAATGCGTGCGCGCCACTCGCGCGTACCAGGAATGCGACTTCTATCCGTTTGCGGTCGGGCTTCGGTGCCGACCTGTTCGGCCGTCTTGTTGACGGCGTTCGCATTGCCGGGGCTCTCGGGCGGTGTCCGAGTCGCCGTCGACTGGTTCACGTTCGCAAGGCGTGCGGCACCTGCAACCTCTGGTTGCGCAACCGATGCGGGTGCTGCGAGCGATGCGTTCGGTTCGCCATTAGGTTTGCGCAGGACGAACCATGCGAACAACCCAAGGACAGCCATGCCAAGAGCGCCAGATAGAAGCATGCGAGCGGGAGTCATGAGATGCCTTTCACGAAAGTGGTAGGTCTCGGCGAACAAAAACCGGACAGCAAATCCCATAATTTAAATCCCGGAATTCCGGTCACACGGTTGGGTTGGCGAGCGCTTCGTTGCCGGACGCAGCGCCCTACCCGGGACGACCGCGCCCCGCTCTGCCGGCGTTCGGGCAGGTGCCAAATCCCATGTAGACAGAATGATTGGAACCCAATGAACCTCAGCCGATTCTCGCTCAGCGCACTTTTATGCTCGGTGGTCTGCTGGATCAGCCAGCCGAATGCGCTGGCTCAGGCCCCCTGCCCCGTGACCTGCTATGCCAGCACAGCGGGTGATTCCATGGTGGGCAGCATTCCGACAGGCGTTACCTACGCCGTCATCACGGCCGTCGCCCAGAACGGGTCGGCGACCAGCACCTGCGTCACGTGCCGCTACTGCCAGCGCGACTTGGCCGTTATCTTCAATGGCAACGGCACAGGATGGTGCATGGCCTACCAGATCAACTCGGGCGGCTGGTCTTCCTCCCTGCCGCAGTACTCGCGTCCGGGCAGCCAACTGGCGATCTGCGGTGGCAAACACACGACCGACTTCAGGATCCTGGACTGCGCCACCGGAGCGATGGCCCTCGAACAACACCTCGAATTGTCCTGCGCCTGCGACGACTGACACGCACAACGGGTGCGCGGCGACGGCTGCCGGGCTAACCTGAACCTTATGGCCGTCGTCCGCGACCACGCTGTGCTGCTGCGGCGACATCCCTACGGGGAGTCGTCGCTGGTCGTGCATGTGCTGACGCGCGAGCACGGGCGTGTGGCGTTGTTGGCCAAGGGTGCGTACAGGCCTACCTCGCGTTACTTTGGCGTGCTTGATTTCGGCGCGACGCTGGAGCTCGAGTACTCGCGCGCGCCGCGCAGCGAGCTGGGCTTGTTGCGCGCGGGTGCCGTGCTGCGCACGCGGCGCGGCTTGGAGCGCGAGCTGGAG
>CAIKQM010000401.1 GCA_903829565.1 uncultured Planctomycetota bacterium | reverse complement strand
CTTGGAGACCAGTGCGGATGTCGCGCGGCGCTTGAACCGCATGCGCAAGGGCGGAGCCGCCAATCGCGTGGATGCAGCGCGTGCACCGTTTGGTTGGACGCCTCCGTGGTTGTTCGGACGCAGCCCCTTCGGCGCGATTGCCCGCAACGAGTTGGCCGCCATGTTGCGCAAAGCACGCGGCACGCTGTTCCTGCTCTTGGTTGCCGCGGCCTTGTTGACGGCAGGCACGTCGCTGATTTCGCGCACACTCGCCGAAGCAGCAGAAGCTGGCGACGATGTGCGCATGGTGGGGATCGCCTCGACGCTGATCCTCACGCTCTTGGGCACGACTTACTTGTGCAGCAGCTTGCGCTTCGACTTCCGCTCGCGCTTGCACCAGATGGACCAGCTCAAGGCCTGGCCTGTCACGGGAGCTACTGTGTTCCTCGGCACGATCGCAGCCGAGACGCTGTTGGTGTGGGTGCTGGTCTCCGCAGGCTTGCTCGTGCCGGGCTTGTGGCACGGGCGCGTCGAGCCGTGGGCCTTGGTCGGCGTTGCGTTCCAACCGCTGTTGGGTCTGGCGTGGATCGCGATTGACAACGCGGTGTACTTGTACGCGCCCACGCGCTACACGCCCGGTGAAGACAGCGCGTTCCTGCACATGGGCCGTGCCTTGGTGTTGCTGCTGGTGCGTTTGGCAGTCATGACGGCGGTGCTGTTGTTCGTCGGCACTCCGTGCGCGGCGCTGTTGTTCATGGCCGAAGCTGCGGGCTTTGACTCTGTGGTTGCGTGGACCATGTCGCTTGGCGTCGCGTGGGTCGCCTTAGGCCTCGTCTGCGGCGGCCTCGTTTGGGTAGGTGGCAAAGCCTTCGAGCGCTTTGATGTGGCGCGCGATCGCGGCTAGCTGCGCGTGCTTGCGAGTGCCGCAGCCAAGTGCGGCGCCAAGCGTTCCTTCGTAGCCAAGTTGTGCCAGCCCACGAAGGACACGCGCGTCACCGCATCCAACGGGAAGTCCAAGCGACCGCCTTCTGCATCCTCCAGCACGCAACCAGCCTCACGCGCCACCACAATCGCGCCTGCAGAGTCATACGGTTTAGAGGCCAGCGTCTCGCGGCCAGCCTGCGTCGCCAAATGAGCGCGCAAGTCGCAGATCATGCGATAGGTACCCAACGCCAGCAGCACTAGCTGTCCGCTGTTCGAAATGTACTGATCATCGAAGCAGCTGCGCTCTTGCGCACCCTCCAAGCGCGCCAGACGCGCGAAGAAGGCCGCCTCCACGCGTGCAAGTTGCGCACGCTCCGAAGGCAAGTAACGAAAGAAGGGGAAGTAGCCGCGATCCACGCGAGCTTCGCCATCCACGCGCAAGGGACGACGCCACTCGAGTGCTTGATCCTGCAGCGTGCGCTGTTCGATCTGGGCGTACTGTCCGCGGATTGCGGACAGCATGCGCGCCGCGCGCGCGCGTGAGTCAGGCAACTCGCCGACCACGCCGACAATGGCATCGCGCAAGTGCGGTTGGCTTGCACCGGGCCCGCACACCGCCACCACACACCAGGCCGCCCGCAAGTCCGCCATCAAGTTGCGCGTGCCGTCGATAGGGTCGACGACGAAGCGCGGGCCCCCATGAGCAAAGTCACTCAGCTCGCGCCAGCCACCGGCTCCATCGGGTCCGCGATGCCGCCAACCCGCGTCCTCGGTCAACACCGAAAGCGGGCCACGACGCGCCTGCTCGTCCATCCACGCCTCAATGGCGCGTTCGGCACACACATCCATGGCAAAGGTCGTATCGCCCACCCCTTGCGCCACTTCGCGCGACAGGCTGGCTGTTTCGCCGCGTTCCGCTGCCGCGCACACGGCGCCATGCACCGCTTGGCGCACACGCAGGACCAAGTCCTGTGCCGCCGCTAGCAACGCCGGGGAGTCCTGCATGGCCGATTCCTGTTGCGGACTCTACACTTTGCGCCCTCTATCGGAGAGCCCCCACATGAGTGAAGTTCGCGACGTCGTCATCATCGGTTCTGGTCCCGCCGGCTACACCGCAGCCGTCTACACCGCCCGCGCCAACCTCAAGCCGTTGTTGTTCCAAGGCCTGCAGCCTGGCGGCCAGTTGACCATCACCACGGATGTAGAGAACTATCCGGGCTTCCCTGATGGTGTGCATGGTCCGCAGATGATGGACCTGTTCCAAAAGCAAGCGGAGCGCTTTGGTACGGACATCCGCTTCGAGATGGTGCAGTCAGTCGACTTTGCCCAGCGTCCGTTCAAGCTGACCACCGATGGTGGAGAGTACTACGCGCGCACGGTGATCATCTCGACCGGTGCTTCCGCGCGCTTGTTGGGACTGCCGAGCGAGAAGGAGCTGATGGGCTACGGCGTGTCGGCGTGCGCTACCTGTGACGGTGCCTTCTTCAAAGAGAAGAAGGTACTGATCGTCGGTGGTGGTGACACCGCCATGGAGGAGGCGAACTACCTGACGCGCTTTGCCAAGGAAGTCGTGATCGTGCACCGTCGCGAGGACTTCCGCGCTAGCAAGATCATGTTGGACCGCGCCAAGGCCAATCCGAAGATCAGCTGGCAGCTCAACTCGGCTGTCGTAGAGGTGCTGTCGTTGCCGGACAAGAAGCGTGTGCGCGGCGTGGTTCTGGTCGACACGCGCACCGGTGCCAAGTCCGAAATGGTCTGCGATGGCGTGTTCATCGCCATCGGTCACGAGCCTAACAGCTCGATCTTCAAGGGCCAGATCGACATGGACGAGACGGGCTACATCGCCGTCACCAAGGGCACCTACACCAGCGTGGACGGCGTCTTTGCTTGCGGCGATGTGATGGACAAGACTTATCGCCAAGCGATCACGGCTGCGGGCACCGGTTGCATGGCCGCCATTGACGCCGAGCGCTGGCTCGAGGCGCACGGTCACTGATCTTGTGTGATCAATGATCGCGGGCTCACAAGCCCACGATCAAACGTTGCAAGGCATGCCTGTGCAGCTCGGGTGCTCCTCCAAGGGCATCCGAGCTGCGCACCGTTTCCAGCCCGGCGAAATCGGTGTACACGCCGCCAGCTTCGGTGATCAAGACCTGCGCCGGTGCCAAGTCCCAAGGCTGCACACCGGCTTCGATCCACAGGTCTGCCACACCATCGAGCACCATGGCGAGCGAGGCCGGATCGCCATAGGCCCGCACCGAGGCACAGGTGCGGGCCAAGTCGATGGCTGCTGTGGCATAGCGCGTGCGCAAGAGACGCGACCATTCACCCACGGATAGCGTGGCGTCACTCCAAGCGGTCGCTGTGCGCAGGTGAATCGGCGCTGCGTTGCGCGTGCATCCCAAGCCGCGCGCTGCGCTGTACACCACGTTGCGCATCGGTAGGCCCATAGCACCGGCAATCACGCGTCCTTCCAGTTCAAGGGCTACCAGCGGCCCAAAGTGCTCGCCGCCGCGCGCGAAGCCGCGGGTGCCGTCGAGCGGATCCACGATCCACACGGCACGCGGGTCGCCTGCGGTTGCACCGGACTCCTCTGCCAGTACCGAGCAGCCCGGCCATTCGGACGCAAGTACCGCCAAAATCGCCTCTTCCGCAGCGAGATCCGCGCTGGTCACCGGCGAACGATCGCTCTTCCATTGCGTGGCAAAGCCCCGCGCGCGCTCGCGCAGCAGAGCCGCACCCGCAGCCTCGACGGCACGCTCGGCCGTGGCGCGCGCAGCCGCGTAGTCGAAGGATCGCATACCCGCAGGCTAGCACGCCGACCCCACGACAGGTCACAATCCCTCGCATGCAGGCGACCCCCATGCAAGGACAGCATGTGCTCATCACCGGAGCTGGCACGGGCATTGGTCTCGCGATTGCCACGCGCTTGGCCGAAGAGGGCGCAGTGGTGTCGTTGGTGGCGCGCGACCTCGCGCGCGTGGAAGCCGTGGCCGCTGACTTGCGTGCTACAGGCGCGACCGCGCGTGCGTGGCAAGCGGATGTGCGCCACAGCGATCAGATTCAGCGCGCGGTCGACCTAGCATGTGCTGCGCACGGTGCGCTGTACGCTTGTGTGGCGAACGCAGG
>CAIKQM010000400.1 GCA_903829565.1 uncultured Planctomycetota bacterium | reverse complement strand
GTCGCAAGTGAGGAAGCTGATGTCGGTGTAGGCGCGCGCTGTACGTGCGTGGTAGTTACCCGTGCCCAAGTGGCAGTAGCGCACGAGCTTGGTCCCCTCGCGGCGCACGATCATCAACATCTTGGCGTGCGCCTTGTAGCCCACGATGCCGTAGACCACTTTGGCTCCGGCTTCTTGCAGCTTGGTCGCCAAGTTGATGTTGGCGGCCTCATCAAAGCGGGCACGCAACTCCACCACGACGGTGACTTCCTTGCCTGCGCGCGCAGCAGCCAGCAAAGCATCGACCATCGGTGAGTCAGCACCAGTACGGTACAGCGTCTGTTTGATCGCCAACACTTGCGTGTCGCTGGCAGCGGAACGCAGCAGTTCCACCACGGGAGTGAACGACTCGTACGGATGGTGCAAGACCACATCACCGCGAGCGATCGCCTCGAACGGGTTCTCGGCCTGCTGCAAACGACGCGGCACGGCGGGCAAGAACGGTGCGTACTTCAAGTCGGCGCGTTCGACCAACTCGTGAATGGCGACCAAGCGATGCAAGTTCACGGGCCCCTTGACGCGATAAAGGTCCGACGACTGCAGATGGAACTTCTCCAACAGGAAGTTCGCCATCTCATCGGTCGTGTCCTGCGCCACTTCCAAGCGCACGGCATCACCATAGTTGCGTGAGGACAACTCGCCCTTCAGCGCGTGCATCAAGTCGTCGACTTCTTCTTCGTCCACCCACAAGTCGCTGTTGCGGGTGACACGGAACTGGTGACACGAGAGCACCTTCATGCCGGGGAAGATGTCTTCCACTTGGCTGTGCACAACGGAGGACAGCAGCACGAAATCGTGCGCAGAGCCGGACAGCTCCTTGGGCAAGGGAATCAAGCGCGGCAAGGAGCGCGGCACTTGCACGATGGCCACGCCTGCATCACGACCGAACGCATCAGCCCCTTCGAGCTTCAAGATGAAGTTGAGCGACTTGTTGAGGATGCGCGGGAACGGGTGCGCCGGATCGAGGCCCATCGGTGTCAAAACCGGCAGCACCTCTTGTTGGAAGTAGCGCTTGATCCAACGCAGCTGACGGTTGGACCAGACTGCGCGCTTGAGCACACGGATGCCTTGCGCCTCCAGCTCGGGCAACAAGACCTCGTTCAGCACGCGGTACTGCTCGCTCACCAACTCGTGCGCGACACGCGAGACCTCGGCCAAGGTGCGGTGCGGCAACAGCCCGTCGGGGCCAGTTTGCTGGGAGCGAAACGAAACTTGGTGCTTGAGACCAGAGACACGGATCTCAAAAAACTCATCCAGGTTCGTGGAGCAAATCGTTAGAAACCGCAAGCGCTCCAACAGCGGCGTGCGCGCATCCAACGCTTGTTGCAGCACACGACGGTTGAACTCCAAGAGCGACAGTTCGCGATTGATGTAGAGCGCGGGGTCCTTCAAGTCAGGTTCAGGACCTTTGACGAGCTCGGCGGGTTCTGTAGGGCTCATGGTGTAGGCACAGGCGGTAGGACAATGCGGCCGGAGATTCTCGCGCATGAGTCCTTCCAGTGCTAGTCAAGGTTCCGTAGTGCCTATCGAGAGACGGTCCAATCTTCTTTACAAAGAAAACGGGGGCCTGAGGACCAAGTCGCTAGAGTGGTCGCATGTCGTGCTTTCCCGCTGCCACACGGCACCAGTTCGTCCACGATCTTCAGTCAGCAATGCGTGACGTTGTGAGTTGCGGATCCGCCGGTGAGGTGCATGCTCTGCGTAGTGCTGCGTTGCGCGCTTCGGTGGCGTTGGAGCTGTTGGGCTGGCGGGCGTTGCGCAACGACCTGCGGTGGCTGCGGCGTACTGCTGGACGACTCCGCGATTGGGATGTGAGCCATGGAGCGGCGGCGCCTGCGCAACGCAGCGCGCTGGTGCACGAGTTGCAAGCCCAGCTTCACTCAGCGCGGGCGCAATGCTTGCCCGATGCGCTCGCACGGGTGCTGCAGACGCGCGCGCCCAGCCACCATCTGGGACCGCAAGGTCAGCTGCAGTGCCTTGCCCGGCGCGCGCTTGGCACACACGACCCGCATCGCTTGCGCCAACGCCTGCGCAGGTTGCGCTTGGCTTTGGACATGTTGGGGTTGACGCACGATGCGGGCGCGATGCGCGAAGTGGTCGATCGGCTGGGGCGCTGGCACGATGAGTTGCAAGCACCTCAGAGCAGCACATTGGACCGCACCTACAAGAAGGCGCGGCGTTCATGGCGTCGAGCGGCCCCCATTGTGCGCCGCTATGCATCCTGAGCCAGCGCCCTTAGAGTAGGTGCATCTATGAGACTGTGGATCGTACGCCATGCCCCTGCTGTGGACCCGACGGCCGAGTTGCCTGACGCAGCGCGAGCGCTCACGCCCAAAGGCCGCGAGCGCTTTGCCACGGCGGTGCGCGGCTTGCGCAGACTCAACGCCAGCTTTGACTTGATCGTGCACAGTCCCCTCTTGCGCGCGGTGCAGACCGCGGAACTCCTCGCGCCGCTGAACAAGGGCACGATGCAAGTGGCCCCCGAGCTGGCGCTCGAGCCGAGTGAGGACCTGCTGGCCTTGTGTGCAGGACAGAGTGTGGCACTCGTCGGCCACGAGCCGCATGTCTCAACCACGGTGGCGTGGTTGACTTGCGGTTGGGAGAGCCTCGGCCCCACTGGTGCGGTGCTCTTCAAGAAAGGCGCGGTTGCTTGCTTGGAGGGCGAGCTGCGACCCGGACGCATGCAGCTGCGCGGTTTGTGGCAACCGGGCGTGTTGCGCAAGCTCGCGCGCTAAGCCGCGCGCAGCGTGCGGCGCATGCTCCACGCGCTGTACAGCAGCACAGCACCGGTCACAGCAAACACGCCGCGAATGCCGATGTGTGCGCTAGCCCAACCGCCGGCGATCGAGGACACGGCAATCGACATGGTGCGCACGCCGAACACGATGCCAAAGGCGCCACCGCGCCGCTCGACGGGCACTTCTGCGGCGGCTAGACCAAAGCTGCAAGGAGCGCTGGCCGCCATCGTGATGCCAAAGACCAAACGCGCGGCGACAAGCGCCAGCACGACTGGTGCCAGCGCATGCGCGAACAGCGCCACGGCGCTCAACGCGGCGCACACCACCAGCGCTTGCGCGTGGCCGTGACGATCGCCCCACTTGCCCCACACCGGCATGGCCAACATGTGCAGCAACGCGCTGCCGCTGAACAACACGCTGGTCCAAAACGGCCACTGCAACGGGTCGGCGACCAAGTCGCGCACATGCAGTTCCAAGATCGGATTGGTGGCGCCTAGACCAAACTGCACGAAGAAGACGATGGCCAGCGAGGCCCGCAACTTGGGGCTTTGCAGTGTGGCGGCCAGATCGACACGCAACGATTGCCAGGCGGCCGTGAGGCCACGCCATGGCTGAGGTTCGCCGCGGTGCGCCGCGTCTTCCTGCGCCCACAGCATGACAAGTACAGCTGACACCAGCGCCAGCCCCGCAACGACGAGAAAGATGTTGTCGTAGCCGATCCAGGGGCCTAACGCGGCGCCCAGTACCGGCCCCAGCACCGTACCCGCGGCCATCGCCGTTTGGAGCGAACCCGCGACACGGCCTTGGTCTTCAGGCGGCACGCTGACAGACACGAGTGTCAGGCTCGGCGCAGCAAAGCCCGACAACGAACCTTGCAAGATGCGCAGGATCAACAGCTCCCACGGGCCGGTGGTCCACTTCATCAAGCCCACGAAGAGCGTGATGGCCAACATCGAGCGCACGACCATGATCTTGCGCCCCATGCGATCCCCGAGCGCACCCCACAACGGCGAGGTCAGGGCGGCACTGAATGGTGCTGCGCCATAGCAGATGCCCGCCCACAACGCGATGTCGTTGCGATCGGTCATGCCCAACGCCTCCAAGTGCGTGGGGAAGTAGGGCAGGAAGCTCATCATGCCGATGGCAGTGACGAGATTCGCTGTCCACACCGACCAGTAGGTGCGTCGCCAGCTCTTCAAGTGAGCCTAAGACGCTAGCAAGGGCGCACGCGTGAAGCGACGCCCTTGCGGCACAGACTCAGAAGATGGACGCGGTCTGGATCTCGATCGAACCCAGGTCGCTTGTGTCATCAGCCAAGCGCTGGCGCACCGTGTCGAACTGCTCGCGCTGCACGAGGAAGGCATTGACCACATCCGGGTCAAAGTGCGCTCCGCTGCGGGCACGAATCCAATCGAGAGCCGCGGGGTGCGACCACGCGCTCTTGTAGGGGCGATTGGTGGTCAAGGCGTCGTACACATCCGCAAGCGCGAGAATGCGTGCAGGCAGCGGGATCTTGGCGCCCGCCAAACCGCGCGGATAACCGCTACCGTCCCACTTCTCGTGGTGGTGCAAGGCAATGTCGCGGCCCATCTGCAGGAAGCCGGTATCACCGAACTGGCCGATCACACCGTCTAAGGTTTGAGCGCCAATGTCGGCATGAGTGCGCATCACTTGCCACTCTTCCGGAGTCAGACGGCCAGGCTTCAGCAGAATGGAATCAGGGATGCCCACCTTGCCGATGTCGTGCAACGCACTGCTGCGTTCCAGGTCGTCGATCCACGAGTCCGTGAGCAGCGCACGATGGCGCGGGTCCTCACGCAGTTGCTGCGCCACGATGCGGCAATAGGCCGCTACGCGCTCGAGGTGCTTGCCGGTTTCGTTGTCGCGGCGCTCGGCGAGGCGCGCCAGAGCCAGAATCGTGGCCTGCTGGGCCTTGTCGCGTTCACGACGGCGGAACTCGTGATGCGCGGCAACGGCGGTCGCGGACGCGATGGATGCCAGCAAGCCCGCATCAGCATCGGCGAGCTTGTCGCCACTCTTCTTGTGCAGATCGACCACGATCTCGCCAATCGCGCCTTCGCGCGTGGCCAGCGGCATGGTGTGCATATGCGAGCTCATCTCGGGGCCCAGACCGCGCTCGACGAAGCCGCAAGGTTCCGAAGCATCCCACACTTGGACATGCACACCACGGCCACCCAACACATCAAAGGCTGCTTGGGCTGCGAGGTCGACCACATCCTTGAGCCCACGCGCCGAGCACAGATCCAACGAGAAGCGGTGCAAGCGGCGCAGCGCATCCGTCTGGTGATCGAGACGCTCCTCGAGCAACATGGTGAAGCTCTCGAGCGAGTCCTTGCTGAACTTCAACTCCTCCTCGGCCATGTCGTGCGCGAGGAACTGCACATGGAAGGCGAGAGCCTCGTCCACGGCTTGTGACAACTGTTCCCATCCGCAGGGCTTAGCCAACATGCGGAAGATCTTCTGCTGCACGCACTCGGCGGCGATCTTCTGGTCTGCAACACCTGTCAAAAGAATGCTGACAGTCTCGGGTGCGTGCGCACCAATCTCCTTGAGCAACGACAACCCATCCATGCCGGGCATCGAGTAGTCGGAGATGACGACCGGGAACGGGCCGTCTTGCTCGAAGCGCGTCATGGCTTCCTGAGCATCACGCGCAGTGGTTACTTGCCAGCGACGTCCCAGCATCTGGGCCATGGTCGTGCGGACATCGTCGGCGTCGTCGACGTAGAGGATCTTATTGTTCATCGCGCGTGCTGATGAGGGGAGAGCCATGAGATGCGAAGTGCATCTCGTGCGGCTCTTCCGTCATCGGGGGGCGCGAAGGTCCTTCTTGAGTGCTGAGTGGAAAAAAGTGGAGCTAGGGCCGATGGAAGAATCTTCCTGGCTACAGCCCTGCACTCAGTTCTTGTAGCCCTGCAACGGTGCCGGCACGCGGCCACCGCGACCATGCAAGATGCGGGCACCAAAACGGCCGGGATCCTGCACGATCGCCGTACCCAGCAGACCACCCCAATCGACGGTCTCACCCACCTTGCGACCAGGGATGGGCAACAAGCGCACAGCCGTGGTCTTGTTGTTGATCATGCCGATCGCCATCTCGTCGGCGATGATGCCGGCGATGACATCCACCGGCGTGTCGCCCGGCACGGCCACCATGTCGAGCCCCACCGAGCACACGCTGGTCATGGCCTCGAGCTTGGCCAACGACAACGCGCCGGTCTGCACAGCGCGAATCATGCCGGCGTCTTCGGAGACAGGGATGAAGGCGCCGGAGAGACCACCCACGCTTGAGGACGCCATCGCGCCACCTTTCTTGACAGCATCAGTCAAGAGTGCGAGCGCCGCGGTGGTGCCGGGTGCGCCGGTGCGATCGACACCGATGAGCTCCAAGATGTCGGCCACGCTGTCACCAATGGCGGGTGTGGGCGCCAAGGACACATCAACGATGCCAAAGCTCGTGCCCAAACGACGCGCGGCCTCGCGACCGACCAACTCACCCATGCGGGTGATCTTGAACGCGGTGCGCTTGACCGTCTCGGCCACGGCTAGCAAGTCGGCCTCAGGACCAAGACGCGCCAACGCGCTGCGCACGACGCCTGGGCCAGACACGCCTACGTTCACCACCGTTTCGGCTTCACCTACACCGATGTGTGCGCCGGCCACGAACGGGTTGTCCTCGACGGCATTGCAGAAGCACACCAACTTGGCCGCACCTAGACCGCCTTGGTCGGCGGTGGCATGCGCAGTGTCGAGCACCACCTGAGCAAAGTGGTTCACGGCATCCATGTTGATGCCGGCGCGCGTTGAGGCCAAGGACACGGACGAGCACACGCGCTTGGTCGAGGCTAGCGCGCTCGGAATCGAATCGAAGAGCGCACGATCCGTGTTGGTGTAGCCCTTGTGCACATAGGAAGTGAACCCGCCAATGAAGTCGACTCCGCAGCGCTCGGCCGCAGCATCCATGGCCTTGGCGAACGGCGTGAGGTCCTTCGCGCCACTTGCTGCGGCGACAAAGCTGATGGGCGTGGTGGCGATGCGCTTGTTGACGATCGGAATGCCATAGTCCGACGAGATGGAGTTGCCCACCGCGACCACATCTTTGCCGTGGTGCACGATCTTGGCGTAGATCTTCTCGCACGACGCATCGATATCGGAGTCAGCACAGTCCCAGAGGCTGATGCCAAGCGTGATGGTGCGGATGTCGAGCGTCTCCAGCTCGATCATGCGCACCGTTTCGAGAATCTCTTGGTCGCTGAAGCTCATGAGGCTGCGCAGTCTAACGCTTGCCGTCAGTAGCGAGGAAGGCCAACAAGTTCGCCACCTCCTGGAGACTCAAGTCATCGATCAAGCCCTCCGGCATGACCGAGGTGTCGGCGCGCCGCATCCCAGCGATGTCGCTGCGCTCGATGCGGTGACGTGCACCATTGGCATCCAGCAGCTCGATCGAGCGCTCGGTCTCCTCCATCATGCGGCCCGATACAAGCACCTCGTCCAGGGTCTCCACCAACCAGAGACGATAGTTCGCCTCCACCGACCGATTGGGGTCGACGATCTCGGCCAAGAGCTCTGCAGCCGGGTGCTTGCCCATGCCATCGAGTGCCGGTCCGACCTCGCCGCCTTGGCCGCCGAGGCGATGACACACCGCGCACTTGGAGTCGTACAGACTGCGCCCAAGGACTGCGTCCCCTCGCAAGGCAGCGGCCGGCAGCAGTCGAGCGTAGACATCGGCACGCGCGGCATTCGAAGCCCCCAACACACGTTCGATGCGTGCACGTTGGGCTGCATCCGCATTCGTCAACAAGCGTCGACGATCATCGGCACGCAGTTCACTGCGCGGCAAAGCACCAGACTCCACAGCGGCCAGCAGGTTGCCATGCCAAGCATCACGACGCAGGAGCAACTCGATGCACCGGCGTCGAGCACGATCGGGT
>CAIKQM010000399.1 GCA_903829565.1 uncultured Planctomycetota bacterium | reverse complement strand
GGATAGTCCGCCACAAAAACTGAGATAAGTTGTCCGCTATAGAGCGTATAGTTGCGCTGCTGCGCCGTTTCTCGGCGCCCACTTCGTGCGCTGCGGGGCAAACGACTTTTCTCTGTCGTGGTCTTGAATTGCATTGCAGGACTTGCTTCTCTGTTTGGCTATGAAACTGATCCTCACGACCGCGATCACCGCCTCGACCGTGTTTGCTGCTTATCTCTTGGCCAACGAGCCTCAGCAGACCACCGTTCAAGCCATCCAGTCCGACATTGCTACCCCGACGACCGTCACCGATGATGGCTCGGAAACCACTCAGTCCTTGGGTACGGGTGGCGGCAACGCCACGACCTACTGCAACGCCACGCCCAACAGCTACGGCACCGTTGCCCAGATCAACTATGTGGGCGCGCTCGGCCTGTCGCAAGGCACCTTCGGCCTGCGCGTCACGGGTCTGCCGATTGAGCCGACCGCTTTCGGTGTGTTCACCTACGGTGGCACCCAGATGAACGTGCCCTTCGGCAACGGGTATCTGTGCATCAACCCGCTGGGTGGTCTGTACCGCATGACGCCGCAGCCGCTCGTCGACACGACCGTGTCGCGCTCCTTCGTGGAAGCCCCGGCGGAGTTCTCGCTGTTCCAACCGGCTTCGTCCTGGAACTTCCAGTTCTGGTACCGCAACCCGGCCGCCGGTGGTGCGAATTTCAACTTGTCGAACGGCCTGCGCGTTCAGTTCGGCAACTGATTTCCACTCGCCGTTAGGCTGAGCCCGGAACGAAAGCGCCTGCCCAGCGAGGAAACTCGCTTGGCAGGCGCTCTGCTTACCTGCGACGATGAGCAAGCATGCCGCTCGATGTGCTCATCGTCCGCGACCCGCGCGAGTCCGTACGCAAGTGCTCGCTCACGCCACTGCGTGGGCACCCGGGGATTCGTTTTCACACCTATCGCGAGGACCGCATCGTCGAGGCGGGTGCCCGGGTGCTGCTGCATCCCGAAGGGGAAGAGCTCGGCCCGAGCGACCTGCACGCACCGCTCTTGCTTGTTGATTGCTCTTGGCGTCGGGTGCCGACTTTGTTGCGCACCGTGCGCGGGGAGTTGAGGCCACGCCGCCTGCCGTTGCTGGAAACCGCCTATCCTCGTCGTAGCAAGACCTTTGAAGACCCTGACTCTGGGCTAGCTTCCATCGAGGCGCTCTACGCCGCCCTTGCGCTCACAGGCCATGCTGCGCCCTCGCTGCTGGAGCGCTATCTGTTTGCTGCTCGCTTTCTGGAGTTGAATCCGCATCTGCCGCGCCCGGGGCCATCGTCACAGGAAGAGGCGTCACTTGGATAGTCGTCCAGCCGAGGCACCGCCGCTTGATCCGCGTTTGCAGCGCGTGATTGGAGTGGCTGCGCATGTGGATGCCGGCAAGACCACGCTGTGTGAGCGCCTGCTCTTTGATGCGCAGGTTGAGCGCCGCATGGGCGAGGTCGAAGAGGGCACGACCGTGCTCGATTGGATGAAACAGGAACGCGAGCGTGGCATCACCATCGCCGCCGCCGCGACCTCGCTGCCCTGGAAAGGGGCGCGCATCGAACTCGTCGACACGCCGGGTCACGTGGACTTTGGCATTGAGGTCGATCGGGCGCTGCTGGCTCTCGATGCGCTGGTGGTGGTGGTGGATGTGCTCGCTGGAGTGCAGGCGCGCACGGAAAGTGTGTGGCGCGCCGCCACACAGGCGGGGCTCGCGCGCTGCTTGTTTCTGAACAAGCTGGATCGCGCCGGTGCTGATCCTGCGCGCTTGCTGACTGGCCTTGCCGAACGTTTGCAGGCGCGCTTGCTGCCCATTTCGTGGCCACACGAAGAAGGCGGGACGATCGTTGGTGTCGTCGATTTGTTGGACTTGTCGGTCGTGCGGGCGAGCACACGCTCGTCGCGTGCACGTCGCGATCCGGCGGGCTGTCAAG
>CAIKQM010000398.1 GCA_903829565.1 uncultured Planctomycetota bacterium | reverse complement strand
CGCTCCGACCACGGGTTCGCGCGTGCCTTCGCGATAGACATGCACCTTGGCCACCGTTGTGGGCTGCAAGCGCACTTCACCAAGGTTGGTGAGCGTCCCCGCTTTAAGGTTCACGCTACGCACTTCATGATCGAGGTAACCCGTAGCTGCAACCCGCAACTGGAAGGGTTTGCCGCTGGGGTTGTGACGAATCTCGGACCACTCGACCACGCCGCCTTGGAAGTGCTTCTTGGCCTGGCCCTTGTCGTCGCGCATGTTGCGCTCGCGCCCTTGACCGCCCCACACCAGCAAGTCCTCGAGGGGCAAGCCGGTGGCCGCATCAACGACGGTGAAGGTCAGCGCCGCCATCGGCCGAATCCGCACGAGCGTGTTCTTCGTGCCTGAGGGAACGGGCTTGAGATCTTCGATCCCCAGAGCGCGCCAGCCTTTGCCTTCGCTCTTGGGCCGCGCAAGGGCCAGGCGATAGCTGCGATTCGGCAGCAAGCCCACCACTACAAAGCTGCCATCGGCCCCCACCAAACCATGCCGCACCAGGCCCAAGCCTGCCGGGCGCGAGGGACGCAACGAGGAAGCCAACTCAGGGGCCTCTTCGGTCTGCTCCTGACTCTCCTCGCGCGATTCGGTCGCGCGCAAGCTGACGCGCAAGCCTACTGGCAAGTCACCTTCGACTGGCTTGACGGTGCCGCTGATGCTCCACGCATCGTCGAGCACCACGCGCACCCGCGCATCCTCCAAGCCGGCTTGCAGCAACTCACCACGCGCTTCGCCGACAAGGTGCAAGCCATCGTCGACATAGATGTGCCACGCGCCGACGGCCAGTTGATCCACGACGAACTCGCCGTCGGCATTGGTCTGCGTCACCGGTGCGCCGCGCCCTGGCAACAGCAACTTGGAACGCCGGCGAATGCAGTCATAGGCAATTGCCACAGTGGCTCCCGTTACTGGCTGACCGTGCGCATCCACGACGCGCCCGCGCAGGCTCACGCCCGGATCCAACGCAATGGTCGGCCAGGTGCTCTCCTTGCCGCCAAAGGTGGGTGCTGCTGGAGCGTAGTGCGGCGCATAGCCCGCGGCGCGCACGACCAAGCGCGTCATGCCCGCCTCCAACTCGGCGAAGGTGTAGGTACCAGCCGCATTGGTGGTGGTCTCGTACACCTTGATGTCGTGACGCTCGAGCAGGTCCGCTTCCGCGTCGAGCGGAATCTGCATCCAACCATCCGAGGCACTGGCGAGCACGCGTGCACCCGCAATGGGCTCACCGGCGCGCGTGAGCACACGGCCGACCAAGCGCGCGCGGCCAGCAGGCAGTTCCGGCTCCGTCGTGGCCGTGGGCGCAGGCGGCGCACCTTCGTCCACGCGCCCGTCCATGGTGGGCGTGCTGCTGCTCTCCACAGCATCCAGTCCCGCTGCCGTGGACGACACATCCTCGTCCAAGCTGATGCTGTGCGGACCAGCCGCGCGCACCGCAGCACCTGCTCCGTCGTACAGCAGCCAGCCCACGAGAGCTAAAGCCGCCAGACTGACGAGGACAAGTGTATTGGACACGCGCATGCTGCAGCTCGGCCCTCTAACCTACGAGATGGGCTGCAGCTTGGCGAGTTGGATTCAGGCCGCGGCGTGACTCACAGGTCAAAGATGACTTCGTTCTTCTGGCCGGAGCGCACTTCGAGCACCTTGGGCGGCAGTTCCGAGTTGGACACGCCACCATCCGCCTCGTCGCCCATGCCGACCATGGTCACCGTGATCTTCCACTTGCCCGGGACCATGCCCGAGAGGCGCGTTTTCAAGGTCTGCGAGAACTGCTGGGCCGTGTCGGAGGTCTCTTCGTCCTTGTCGTCGAGACGCACACCACGAGCGAAGAACATCCCGCCCTTGCCATCGGTGCGACGCACTTGGACCTCCAACGAGGCTCCCGGCTGCACCATCAAGTCCCAGCCAGTCTTGGCT
>CAIKQM010000397.1 GCA_903829565.1 uncultured Planctomycetota bacterium | reverse complement strand
TTGCCGTGGTCGATGTGGCCGGCGGTGCCGACGACGATGGGCTGAATGTGCATGGGCAGATCGATACTGGCCCCGACCATTGTGCGCAACTTTGCCAGCGCACGCGACGAAATCGCCCCTACTGGGGTCACTTCTACTGGATTGCTGCGACGCAGGGCGCGGGGCGGTCGTCTAGCAACATATGCACCTGCGCAAAGTGACACCCTTGAACTCGAACTAGGCCAAGCCAGGCACGCTCCGCAGGCCTACTGACGTTCGATGACCGTCTAAGGCCCGCAAGACCGGAAGAGTCGGCCGCCAGAGTTCGTCGCACTCGGCGAGCAAAAATGCCTCCCCATCCGCCGCTCATCCCGCAGCAAGTGCCTGCCAAGCGGGTTTTCCGTTTCGATTTCTTGCACAATCATCGGGGCCAGTATCACCCATGAGCTCCCCCCTCTTCCTCCCCCTCAAACCCTGGATGCTCGCCCGCTACGGCCGCGAGACCCACCGCCTCTCCCTCGACGCCGGCTCCACCTGCCCCAACCGCGATGGCACCCGAGGCTTCGGCGGTTGCACCTACTGCGATGTGGAAGGCTCTGGCACCGGGGCTCTGAAGGATGGGATTGACCTGCGGCGCCAGATGGAGGTGGGCTTGGCGCGGTTGGCGCGGCGGGCGGATGAGGGTGAGAGTGTGGGGGTGGTGGCGTACTTCCAGAGTTATTCCAACACCTATGTGGCACCGGAGAGGTTGCGGCTCGTGTTGGAGAGTTTGGAGCCGTGGTTGCCGGGAGGCGGGCGGGATGAGGCGGCGGCGCGGGTGGTGTGCGTGGCTTTGGCGACGCGGCCGGACACATTGCCGGAGTGGGCACTCGATCAGCTGTGTGAGTTGAAGCAGCGCACGGGGGTGGATGTGTGGCTCGAGCTAGGCTTGGAAACGGCTAGTGACGAGGTGCAGCGGCGCATCCACCGGCTCCACACGCTCGAGGAGTTTCACTCGGCCGTCCAGCGTGCGCATGCGCGCGGGCTGCTGTGCGTGGGGCATGCGATTTTGGGATTGCCGGGTGATGGGCGTGAGGGTGCGCGCTGCACGGCGGAGGAGCTTGCGCGGGCGGGAGTCGCGGGTGTGAAGGTGCATCACTTGATGGTGTTGCAGCGCACGGTCATGGCAAAGCAATGGAAGCAAGGGGAACTCGAAACCCTGGACGCGCCCACCTATGTGGAATGGCTGGCGGATTTTGTCGAGCGCTTGCACCCGGAGCAGGTGCTGCACCGCCTGACGGGCGATGCACCCGCACCGAGTTTGCTCGCGCCGCATTGGCCGGTCGCAAAAAATGAGATCCGCAATCTGCTGCAGGCAGAGTTGCAACGCCGCGGCACACGACAGGGCGCGCTGTGGTCAGCGTCCCCTTCCTAAAACGCGCGGCGCAGTCCTAGCGCCCGTGGGCTAGTGGTACAGAATGCGGTCGCAGCTCGGGCACTGCACCAGCTCGGCCCCACGCGACACGCGCACCACCATGTTGGTGGGCACTTCCATGTAGCACGCGCCGCAGACGCGGCCTTCCA
>CAIKQM010000396.1 GCA_903829565.1 uncultured Planctomycetota bacterium | reverse complement strand
GCCGGCATCGGGCAGGTCCTTGACGATCTGCGCCGCTGCCAAGGGCAGGAACGTGTCGTTCGGATCGTGCTCGACGAAGATGCGGATGCACATACCCAGGGCCGACATGACGGCGGGGTGGTAGGTGTAGTGGTCGCCGCCACCCGAAACCGCTTGGCCGGCTTGCTTGGGATCGACGTAGCCGACCATGCCGTTGTCCGCGGTCACGTATTTGGCGAAGGCCATACCGCCTTGCATGGCTTCTTCCGGCACATTCAGGCCCGACAGCTTGGCCGACTTGAGGGCCATGACGCACCAACCGGTGGCCGAGGTGTCCGAGTCAAACAGGATGGCCTTGTTCTCGGCTGCGCCGGTACCAATGCCCACTTCGCGCTCGACGTACTTCAGGCCGTCGTAGCGCCAGCCCCACTTGCCTTGACCACTCGGGTTCGGGCGTTGCGAGGCAATCATGAAGTTGATCGCCTTCTGGGCCGGTTCCTTGTAGTAACGGTTTTGCGACAGGCCGTAGGCCTCGGTCAAGGCCATCGCCGCCAGCGATTCGTTGTACATGAACGGGCGATCGCCGCTCGAGAACGAGCCATCCGGGTTCTGCTTCTTGAGCAGGTACGCCAGGCCCTTCTTGACCACATCGCCCACCACGTGGCGCTTGGCGCGGGTGGTGTCGACGATGGTCTGCTTGGCGTCGTGGCCGTAGCCAGCACCCAAGAAGGCCAACAGCGACAAGGCGGTCAAGCCGTCATTGTAGTTGTCGGTGATCTGCGCCTTCGGGTCATAGCAAGGCTTGTCCGAGGTGCAGATCGTCTTCAAGCGACCGTACGACCAAGAACCGTCATCCGCTTGGTGGCGGCAGAGCCAGCGCAAGCCGTCCAGCACGGCCTTTTCGGTGCCTTCGGTCGGACCACCCGGTCGACCCTTCTTGGCGCCGGGGCCCAAGCGACGGCCACCGAAGGCCGAGGGGCGCAAGCCAGCGTGACCCACGGTACCCACACCAATGGCGGTACCACCGGTCGAACCACCCGCGAGGTTGTCCACCGAGTCCGGATCGCCGCGATCCTGAGACAGGTCTTCCGGGACCGACTCGTTGGTCGGGATGTAGACGTCTTCCTCGAACGAGACGATTTCGCGTTCTTCGTTCTTGGGGATCGCCTTACGGTCGATCTGCTCGGGCGGGATCGGGAGCTCTTCCGCAGTCTCCGTCTTGCGGGTGACGGCTACCGTCGTGGGCTCTTCTTCCCGCTTTTGTTCGTGGTTGGCCGTATAGAAGACGGCCGCTCCCGCGATGATGATCAGGTGCAGCGCCACCGCCATGAAGATCCAAGGCGAGTTGCGCGCAAAGTTGCGCAATGCCGCTACCGGATTGAAGCCTGCCGATTCCGCCATGGTCTGTGCTCCGCCCTCTGCTGAGGGCCAGTCGTGGGTGCTTCAGGGTTGGTTTGTCGACGTCGTTGGCTCGCTGACGAGTGCTGCGACATCGGCTGGGGGGCGACTCGGGAGGAGTGGGCTGGAGGGATGGACGCGCCACCTCTCGATCACACTCACCCTCAAGCGCACCTACCTCGAAGGGGGTGGGATGTTACCCGATTCTTTCGCGGCGGCAACTGTTGAGGCGCTGCAAAGACGGGGTGAGGCACCGAGGCTTCAGGGGCGCCCTAGGGAGAGCTCCGTCAGCGGGCGGCTGTAGCGCAGGCGGATGGGTTCTTGGAACTCGCCCATGACGCGTACGTACAGCGCTTGTGTGGGCATAGGTGTCCAGACAAGGTCGCCGGTTTCGATGGAAACGAGTTGGGCTGCGCCTTGAAGCGGCACATGAAAGACGGTCGCTCCGTGCGGAAGCGGGAGTTCCCAAACCAAGCCATCGCTGCTGGTCGCGGGGGGGAGCGGGTTGCGCAGGGCCGGGCCCCATCCGCGCTGGGCCGGATCGGTACGGGGCGCATCGGCGTCTCGTGCCGGGAGCCATGCCGCAGCCGCGAGGCCGACCACGGCCCCTGTTCCGAACAACCAGCGCGGGAGGCTGGACCATACGGGCCCCAGTAGCGCGCCTACCAAAGCCCATGGGACGGCCAAGGCGACCGGCAACGCGTGCCCGAAGGACTCGACGATTCCCAAGAGCAGGGGCATGACACACAGGAGTGCGACGGGCGCCGCGACCACGCGGGCCGTGCGTGCAGACCAAAGAGCCCAGGGCACAAGCACCAAGAGAGGCACCAGCAAGGGGGCCGCAGCTCCGCCGCGCCAGAGCGCCACGCCGACCGTCAGGCCGCACCAAGCGAGCAGTACGCCATGCACACCACAGCGCTGTCCGGCGCGCTTGGTCCAGCCGCTGGTGATGCTGGCTCCCACGGCCAGGCACACACAGGCGAGGCCCAGAGTCCAGGGCCAAGTGTCCGCCGACCACGGAGCTGGGTCGGGCTGCGCGCCATCCTTGTGGAGCCACAGCAGTCCCTTGACAAGTACACTTGACAGAAGCGCCGCAGCGCCACAGCCCACCAGCACGCGCGCGCTGGTGCTGAGTGCATGCGCTAGAGCCTTGCGTGCGGCGTAGAGCGTGAGCGCCAAGAGCAGCAGTGCAAGCACGGCGGCACTCCACTCTGGTGCGTGCACCACGCGCAGTCCGAGCACATCGCTCCACCAGCGCGGGTCGTGTCGTGTTTGCTTGTCGTCTGCGTTTGCGCTTGGGGCGCCTTCGCCGTGCCACGCAGAGGCGAGCGCGAGTGCCGTGTCGCCATGGTGCTGCAAGCTACGCAAGCTGCGGTGCGAGGCATCATCAAGTGCGGTGTGGTAGCGCACCACGCCTCCAATGTTGGCCGCATCGATGGCCGCGAGGCCCGCGCCGGCATACACGCTGACATCGGTATCGTTGGGCAACAGTTCGAACACCACTGCTGCAAAGGAAGTGGTGCTCGGATGGGGTGCCGCGCGAGCCAAGAACTCGACCAGCTCGGCTTGCGGCCCCGAGGTGCGGAACAAGCGCACCAACCCCGTCGTGCCGCGCGCTTCCAAATTGAGCACACACCCCACCCGCGCGGCGCGCGGATCATGGGCGAGGAACCGCGCAGCACCGGTGAGATCGGCCTCTTCGCCATCCGCAAAGAGGAACAGCACATCATGCGCGAGGCGCTCACCCTGCGCGGCGCGCTCCACCAGCGCCCGCGCGCACTCCAACAAAGCCGCACATCCCAAACCCGCATCACTCGCACCCGGGCCCGCGGGCACCGAATCGTAGTGCGTGGACAGCACAAACAGCGGCGCATCCCGCGGACCGGTGCCCTCCAACAAGGCCGTGATGTTGCGCACGGGGACGACGACGGGCGCGAGGTCGCTGTCCTCAGGATCGCGCTGGCGCGCATGCAGAGCATGGTCGCGTTCGCTGGCCAAACCGAGCTCGCGCAAGCGGTCCACAATGGCGGCCCCCATGGCGGTGTGGGCAGGGCTGCCTACGGGGTGCGGGACGCTGGCGCCAGGCAGCGCGTCGAAGGTGGCGGCGGC
>CAIKQM010000395.1 GCA_903829565.1 uncultured Planctomycetota bacterium | reverse complement strand
GGTCCCTTCAGCCTAGATCACTTCTGTGGCACCCGCCGCACATGCACCTGCACCTCCCAATACCTCTTCGCATCCGCCACCATCGGGCTATTCCACCCCATCGAGCGCGCCGGCCCACACACCTCCCACTCGGGGTGCGCAACCATCCACGCGTCCAACTGTTCCCGCGAAGCCTTCAGCGCACGCTCGCTCATCGCACCGCGCCGGCCGATGGAGATCACGCGGGCGGCGGGCACGTCCACGATCTCGACCTCGCCGGCCGTGCCGGGGGTGCCGATCGAACGGGCGCCGTACAGGAAGGCCATCCATTGCGGGGCCTCTTCGCCCTTGGCGCCGGAGTAGGACATCTCGACCGGGGCGGTCATGGAGATGCTGTTGGATTGGATGTGGTTGAACAGCTTCCAGAAGGCGCTGTTCTGGCCGCGCTGGGAATCGCTCTGCATCGACGCGCGCGCCAGGCGATAGGTCGGATAGTCGAGAATCGCCACTTCGCCCACCGGCGTGGGTGCCGGCCAATCTTCGGGAGTCGGCGATTCCATACGCGGCGCGAAAACCAGGTCGAGGGCCGTGCTTTCGAGGTCGCGCTTGAGGCGGCGCAGGGCCTTGGCGGCATCGGTCTCGGCCTTGGCGGTAGCCAGCGCGTCCTTGAGGCGGGCTTGGATCAGCGATTGCTCACCGAGCACCCGCATGGCCTCGGCGGAGGCGGCTTCCAGAGCGGCCATGGCTTCCTTGGCGGGGGCCTGCTCCACGAGCTTGAGGGTGGAGGTCAGGGCCGCCTCGGCCGCTTTGCGGGACTCGAGACCGGGGTCCGTGGTCGGCAGAGTTTCGGCGGGAAGGAGAGCCAAAAGGACGCTTGCGAGGAGAGTCATGCGTATGCCTACGCAGCAACCGCGGACTTGGATGGGCTCAGCCGCGCCAACCTTGGACCGCGAGCGGCGGGATGCCACCGCTGTAGCGGCGTGGGGCCTCGGCACGCGCGCGCTGCAGGGCTTCCGCTTCGCGCTTGAGGCACAGCAACCCCGCCCGCAGCCCCGCACGCCGGGCCGAATCGGTATCGGGCACCCCACGCAGGTCGAAGCCGAACCAACGCACCACCAACGTGCCCTGCCACGCGCCGGTCTGATCGCTGACCTCAAAGTAGTGGTCGCGGCCCGACAACCACACGAAGTCGTCCTTGGGGCCATCATTCCAAGCACGCACATCGCACACGAGCCCGCCGCTGTTGTCCACGCGGTTCAGGACGCGCAAGTCACAGGTGTAGTGACTGAACGGCCAGGGCAAGTCGGCGCGGAAGGCAGCCTTCAAGGCCACGAACGGCTGGTCGTTGGGGTCCACCCCGCTGACAAGTGAACCTGACACCGGGTAGATGTACTCGTAGGTCGAGCCCGGCCGTTGGCGGTACGCAGGGTAGTCGTTCTCCGCGGCCTTGAGCGCCTCCAGGTCCGCGCGCACGAACACCACGGCTTGCTGCACAAAGCGCGCGTCATCCCATAGCAACGGCATGCCGAAGGCGCAGCCATCGTCGGCACGATCGTCATCCGGTGTCCAAGACGCTTTACGCAGTGCCTTGTCGTCGAGCATCTCGCCCGCCCAAGGCTCCAAGCGTGCCCAGAGTTGTGGTTGCGTGCTGCGCGTGCGCTCGAAGAGCGCAGTGCGTTGCTCGTCCTTGGTGCACTTGGCCCAAGCCGCAGCCAGATCGCCAAAGCAACGAACCTCGGCGCCTGTGGTCGTCGCGGGCGCGACATACGCCGCCAGTTCACGCCATTCCCGCAGCAGATCCACCGCGGGGTACGGCCCCTCGCCCGACAGACGCAGTGTCTCGGGCAAGGCCTTGTTGGGATCAAAGGTCGCAGTCAACTCGCTCCATGTGACGGTGCGCGTTGCGTTGCCTTCGAGCGACGCACCCGCCAGCACCACGGACAGCAGCAACATGCTCACGGCTTGATCTCCTCTTGGGCAAAGGCACGCACGGCTTGCACCACGAACTGCGGTTGTTCCTCTTGTGGGTAGTGTCCCGAGTTCGGCACCGACATCCAGCGCGCCTTGGGAATGCGCTCGCGGAACTCGCGTCCAAACCGTTCGGGCTTGTAGGCCACATCCTTGTCGCCCCACAGCAAGAGCGTCGGCTGTTGCAGCTGCGACAACTCCGAGGAGCGTGTGCCGTTCTCGTCGCGCGCCAAGTCCACCATCGCGTTCCAAGTGCCGCGATTCGCACACGCCAAGTACACCTCTTCGATGCGCCAGGCCGGCAGCGGTTGCTGGAAGTGCAGCTGCAAGGCGGGCCCCACACGCTCGGGACTGCTCACCATCCAACCGATGCGGGCAAGGAAGCCCCACTCGCGCATCTTGACCTCTTCCGACAACCACTCATCGTCCTTGCGCGGCAGACCAGCGCTGCTCATCAACACCACCTTGCTGACGCGCTGCGGACGATCCAAGGCACAGCGCCACACGAACTCGCCACCGTAGCTTTGGCCCACCAGAGTGACTTGGCGCAGGTCCTGCATGTCAAGAAAACCAGACACCCAGTCGGCACAGGCTTGGAAGGTGCAGTGATCCACCGAGGTCGGGCAAGTGCCGT
>CAIKQM010000394.1 GCA_903829565.1 uncultured Planctomycetota bacterium | reverse complement strand
CGGCGCTTGGACTTCGAACTCCACCGTTGCCGTGGCTGCACGAGCCAGCAACTCACGGCCTTCGCTGGCAGAGATGGGGATGCACGGGATGCGCGACAGTGTGCGCTCCAACGCTTCTCCCGTCAGACGCTTGGTGGTCTCGCGCGGAGCCCCGGATGCTCCTTGCGGTGTAGACGGATCGCCGGGATTGCGTCCAATCGGCGTGACAGAGCCGCGCTCGGCCTCGTGGGCGGGTTTCCATTGGCCCAAAGGCCACGGCGTGCCGCGTTCAAAGCCATCGCGCGCAGGATCATTCCACAACAGCACACCCACACAACCGTGTTCAGCTGCGAGGTCCACCTTGACGCCGCGATACGCGCCGCCGTAGCGCGCCAAAGCGATGCAGTTGCGCGTGTCCACACCAGCAGCGGTCAAGCGTTCGTAGTCTTCGCGCAGGCCTCGGCCCACATCGATCACGCGTCCTTGCACGCGACCGCTCTTCGTGCCGCCATTGACGAGGGGCACATCACCCGCAGGGATCGCGTCGGGCTGGAATGAGGACCAGCGTTCGAGCACGGTGCGGCCTCCATCGGTGGCGCGCAGCTCGATGCTCAACGGCAAGGCCTGTACCACCTCGCGCCTATCGATCTCGACGGTGAAGCCGGCTTGACGCAAGTGCTCGGCGCAGCGCTCGGCCGCGAGTTGCGAGCCGCGCGTGCCGGCCAGCCGAGTCTGTTCCGTGAGTTCCAGCAGGAGGGCGCGCGCTGAGGGCGCGACCTCCTGTTGTGCGAGTGCGGCAAGCAAGACGGGCAGCATGGCGCCCCAGTCTACGGAGCGGAGAGGCGGCCGGATCCAACCAGTCCGATTCCCGCACTTGCCGCGCGCAGATCAGGTGCGGAAGCGCTGCACTAGGCCCTCGAGCTCTTGCGCCACGCGTGCCAAGTCCTCCGCGGCCGCGATGGTCGTTTCGGCCTCGCGGCTGGTGTCCGAGGCAGCGGTGCTGACCTGGGCCACGTTCTGGACGATCTCTTGGCTGCCGCCCGCGGCCTCGGCCAAGCTGCGCGCGATCTCATTCGTCGTGCGTGTTTGCTCCTCGACCGAGGTGGCGATGGCCGTTTGGATCTCGCTGATGTTCTGCACAACGGTGGCGATGCGGGTGATGGCCTCACGCGCGCCATTGGAGTCGTTTTGGATGGCCTCGATCTTGCGACCGATTTCATCGGTGGCGCGGGCCGTGGCATTGGCCAGTTCCTTGACTTCGTTGGCCACGACAGCGAAGCCGCGACCGGCTTCACCCGCACGCGCTGCTTCGATCGTCGCGTTGAGCGCCAAGAGGTTCGTTTGCTGCGCGATGCTGTTGATGAGCTTGACCACCTTGCCGATCTCATCGCTCGAGCTCGACAAGCGCGCGACCGCTTCGGTGCTCTCGCGCGTGGCCAGTACAGCCGATTCCGCCACACGACGCGCGTCGGCAGCCGAACCTGCGATCTGTGCGATCGAAGCGCTCATCTCTTCGGTGGCAGCGGCGACGGTTTGGACCGAGCGCCCCACTTGTTCCGTGGCGCCGCTGACCGAGAGGATCTGACCCGACGCCGATTGCGCATTGTCGAGCATGCGGCGTGAGGTGCGACGCAGGTCCGCCGAGCTCTTGGTCAGCGATTGCGCGGTGCGTCCGATGCCACCGATGCTTGAGCGCAGGTCCGCAAAGAAGGTATCCAAGCGGTTGCCCATGCGGCCGACGAGGTCCGAGCCCTTGACGGGCACTTCACGTGTCAAATCGCCTTGCGCAGCGGCATCGACCACGGTCAACACGAGGTCGACACGCTCTTGCAGCTCACGCGCGGCGCGCTCCTCGGACTTGGCGCGCTCGGCGGCCAATTCGCGCTCCTTTTCGAGTGTTTTCTGGCGTTCGTCGGTCTGGCGACGCTCGGCCTCGGCGCGTGCCAGGCGTTCCTCTTCGGCGCGACGAGCGAGCTCCTTGGCCTCGTGTTCCATCGCCACGCGCTGGGTCACATCATTCCAGATCAGCATCGAGCCAATGACCTCGCCCTTGTGGTCGCGGATGGCATGCACCGCCAGGTCCAGCGTGCGTCCATCCACGCTGACCGTGATCTCCAACGGCAAGTACGCGGGGTTCGTGAGATCCGGGATCGTCTCCGTGGCCGTTGCCAAGAAGCAACGCAGCGGCTGTCCAATGATCGTGCCACGGCTATTCAGGCTGGGTACGTGCTGCAGTCCGCGCTCCGAAGCAGCGTTGTGCCACTGGATCGCACCCTCCATGTCGGCCCACAGCATCGGCGTGGGCGAGTTCTGCACCATCGAGACCACGCGCGCGCTTTCCGCAGCGCGCTTGTCCATGGTGGCGACGGTGGTGCTCACGGCTTGCGCCATGCGACCAATCTCATCTTGCGAGGTGATCCCCTCGAGCTTGGACAGCTCGCCGGACTCCAACACGCCCAGCACTGTTTGCAGAGGACGCGTGATGCCGCGGCCTGCAAAGATGCCGAAGCAAACCGCCAACAAGGCCACGCCACCGAGGAGCACAATGGTGTTGCGACGCGAATGGTCGGCATTCGCATCCGCATGCGCCACGGCCTTGTCCGCATCGGTTTCGATCAAAGCACCGAGCGCTTCGAGGTCTTCTTCCAGCACATCAAACTGCTGCTGGAAGGTGCCCATCTGCGCGTAGGCTTCTTGCACTTTGCCTGCAACGACGAGGCCCATCATCGACTCCGAGGCCGCGACATAAGCCTCGAGTGCCGGCTTGGTCTTGGCAATCGCTGCGCGCGTTTCGGCGCGAATGTGCAGGGCTTCGATGGCCGCTAGGTAGGTGTGCACATTGGCGTTGAACTCGGTCAGCTCGGCCGCCGATTCGGTCACAGCCGCCGCATCCTTGTGCTCGGCGCTGACGATGGCGCGCAACACCACCGCGCGGATGCCGTCGTGCATCATGTCCACGAGCGTCATGTTGCGCACCGCAGGCAACTGCTGCCGGCCCACATTCGCCAGCTCGTCGTTCAGCTTGTTCTGGCTGTGCAGAGACACGAAGAGGGATGCGCCGATGCCCACGACCATGACGGCGATGAGCAGTTGGATCTTCTTGGCGACGGAAAGGTCGGCAAATACGGCCATGAGGCCGCGGCGCGCAGAGCGCGGAGCGTGGTGGGACATAGTGGTGCGTGCAAAGCGGCCGCCCCCGCGAGTCGGAGGAGTGGTGTGCCGCTTCCTGAGACCTACTTGTCGGCAGGTCGCGTCTGCGGACTTGACCGTAGAAGGGGGCAGTCTCGGCCTTGCCGTGTGGCCATAAGTGTTTGCTGGATAGGTGGTAATGGCGTTGGTTTATGAAAATCTACCGTTTACGAGAGGTTTGACTTGGTCGTCCACCTTGCCTAGAGCCTGCCTCCACACCATACTGCTGGGCTCCCACAGCCCTGTGGCGCGCTCCCTGGCAGCTGCGCCCTAGCGCCCGCTTACCCCCAACGCCCGCATAAGCACCACCCGCATGGAATCTTCACTCCCGCAGCGCCTTCAAAAGTCCGTCTCCGGTTCGTTCCAAAAGACGGCGCTGTTGCAAAAGCGCGTACGCGAGCTGATTCGCGGCGCCGCTCCGCTGTTGGAGACGCGCGAGAAGAACCCGATCAAGATCGCGTTCTTGGAGATGGAGCGCGGCTTGATCGAGCTCATCCCCGACGAAGAGTCGCAAAGCGGCTCCTGAGTTAGCGCGCTCGACGATGTCGGCACGCTCAGGCGCCCGTTCGGAAGAGCGCCCAGAAATGTGCACAGAAATGCGCACAGGCATGCGGCCCGAAGCTCGTTTAGAAGCTGGCGGCGCGGCGATCGAGCTGTTGCGCGTCCCAGCTGCGTTGTTTGGCTTCGTGTTGGCCTTGCGCGCCGGGCTCTACCGCGTGGGACTGTTGCGCCCCAAGCGCGTGACCGTTCCTGTCATCTCCGTGGGCAATCTGACGGTGGGCGGCACGGGCAAGACGCCCATGGTCTTGCAGCTGGCCCATGAGTTAGCGCGGCGCGGTTTGGTGCCTGCCGTGGTGGCTCGCGGTTACGGCGCGCATGTCGATGGCTTGAACGACGAGGGCGCTGAACTGGCGCACCGATTCGAGGGTCTCGTGCAAGCTCAACATCCCAAGCGTGTGTTGGCCGCTCAACGCGCCATCGCTTGCGGTGCGCAAGCGCTGGTCTTGGATGATGGCTTCCAACACCGACAGTTGCACCGCGACTTGGATCTAGTCTTGGTGGACGCAACGCGGCCCTGGGGCTTGCGCTCGACGCGGGCGTTGTTGCCACGCGGTCTGTTGCGCGAAGCACCCACAGCTTTGCGGCGTGCGGATCTGCTGGTGCTCACGCGTGCGGATCAAGTCGACGCAGCCGCCTTGGGCGCCTTGCGTGCCGAGTTGGCTGCGCTGGCTCCAGGTGTTGCGCAACTGGTGTGCGTGCACGAGCCGGATGTGTTGGTCGATGAGCAAGGACAGCGGCACGCGCTGTCGTGGTTGGCGGGGCGCGAGGTGTGCGCTGTAAGCGGTTTGGGCAATCCGCAGGCGTTTGAGCGCACTTTGGAGCAGTTGGGTGCGCGCCTTGCACAGACCGTCCGTCGTCCGGATCATCATGCGTGGACGCGGAAAGACCTCGCTGGTCTGGACCCGGATGTGCCGCTGGTGTGCACCGGCAAAGACGCGCCCAAGCTGCGGCGCTTGGGTGTGGCGTACCGTGCGCTGTGGGTGTCGGCACGAATCACCGAAGGAGCAGCGGTGCTGGAAGCGCGCCTCGATACGCTGACGCCTACACCCACGCGCAAGTTGGAGCGCACGCGCCGCAAGAGGTTGGTCGATTGAGCCCGAATCCGTTGCAGCGTGCTGAATGGCCTGTGCCTGCCGTGCCGGTGCTCGGTCGCCGTGACGGGCTATGGCAAGCATGCTTGACACACCTGTATGCCGGTGCGACAGGCTGCTTGTGGCGCTTGCCGGCGTGGCCACGGCGCATGATGGTGCGCGCGCTTGCCTGCTTGGCCCACAAGCTGGATCGCCGCCATGTCCACGTGGCGCGTGATTACATCCGCACCGCGTGCCCAGACCTGAACGAGTCGCAGGTCGAGCAGCGCGTGCGCCGGGCCTTTGCCCACCTGATCGAGACGACGCTGGATGCCGAGTGGCGTGCCGCGCGCGTGGCTCCCGAACGCTTGCGCGACTACGTGTCGATTGAGGTGTCCCCACAAGCGCAGGCCGTGTTCGCTTCCGGCCGCGGATTGGTGTTCGCCACAGCCCACTGCGGCGATTGGGAAGTTGCGGGCACCGTGATGCCGTGGGTCGCACCGCAGCCCTTGTACGTGGTGTCCAAACCACCGAACAACCGCCCGTTGTCGCTCCGCGCGCAAGCCTTGCGCGAGCGCTTTGGCCTGCGCCTTGTGCCGCGCAATGGAGCCATGCAGTACGCCTCTGCCATCGTGCAGGGGGGCGGGGCCTTGGCCTTGATGCTGGACCAACGCCCGCGGCGTGGGGGCGTAGAGGGCCTCTTCTTTGGCCGGCCGGCGCTCGCCGATCGCAGTGCGGGGGTGCTACTCAAGCGCTTGCGTGCGCCTTTAGTCATCGCAGGTGCATGGCGGGTGGGGGAGCGTCGTTGGAAGCTGGTGGTGGACACCGTCATCGAGCCGAGTGAGTACGCAGGCCGTGATCCGCTAGAGGTGGTGGCGCGCGTCAATCGCGAGCTGGAGCGCCTGATCCTGCACGAGCCCGATCAAGTCTTCTGGTTGCATGACCGCTATGGCGTGCGTCGCGGTGCCCAGCCCCGCGCTGGATAGCCTGTACCAGCCCATGCAGGCGGGGTACGCTGCTTCTATGCAAGCAAACGCGCTCTCGGGGCGAGTCTTGGTCACGGGTGGAGCTGGTTTCATCGGCAGTGCCTTGGTGTGGGCCCTGAACCAGCGCGGCCTCGACAACATCTTGGTCGTCGATCGCTTGGGTAGTGATGAGAAGTGGCGCAACTTGGTGCCGCTGCGCTACGCCGATTACATGGATGCCGATGAGTTGCAGCAGCGCATGCAACGCCGTGATGCCAGTCTGCAGGGCATCACCAGCGTGCTGCATCTGGGTGCGTGCAGCGCGACGACGGAGCGCGACGCTGCGTACTTGATGCGCAACAACTACGAGTACACCAAGGATGTGTGCCTGTGGGCTTTGGCGGGCGATGTGCGCTGTGTGTACGCCTCGTCGGCGGCGACCTATGGCGATGGAGAGCGCGGCATGTCGGATGGTGCCGATCTCGCCACCTTGCGGCCCTTGAACATGTACGGCTACTCCAAGCACCTCTTGG
>CAIKQM010000393.1 GCA_903829565.1 uncultured Planctomycetota bacterium | reverse complement strand
CGCTTCACAGACATCCATCGCACTCGCGCCATTGGCAAGCATGGTCTGTCCATGGCGCAGGGCTACCTCAAGGGCAGCCTTGTGTTCCGCGAGCTGCTCTGCTGGCGCCTCTCGTGCGATGGTGCCTGCACCGCCGTGGATCGCAATGGCCCAGCGCACCGGAGCCTTGGCTTGGTTGGCGACACAGCTCCACAAGCCGAGCGTAAGACTCAAGACCAACAACGTACAGGTGCTACGCGACATCCAGGATGCTCCCTACAGGTCAGCTGTCTACGACAGGATGGGCTTCACGATGCGCCCATGCACATCGGTCAAGCGGTAGTGACGGCCTTGGAACATCCAAGTCAGTCGTTCGTGATCAATGCCCAAGAGGTGCAGCAGCGTGGCGTGCAAGTCATGCACATGCACACCGTCTTGGACGATGTTGTACGAGAAGTCGTCGGTGGCACCATGGACCATGCCGCCGCGCACTCCGCCGCCTGCAAGCCACATGCTGAAGCAGCGCGGGTGGTGATCGCGTCCGTAGTCGGTGGCTGTCATGCGGCCTTGACAGTAGGTCGTGCGACCGAACTCGCCACCCCAGACCACCAGAGTCTCGTCCAGCAAGCCACGCTCGGCGAGGTCCGCAACGAGTGCCGCAGCAGCTTGGTCCGTCTGGCGGCATTGGTGGCTGATCCCCGCGGGCAATCCTCCGTGTTGGTCCCAACCTTGGTGGAACAACTGCACAAAGCGCACACCGCGTTCGACGAGTCGGCGCGCCAACAAGCAGTTGGCGGCAAAGGTGCCCGGATCGCGTGAGCCTGCTCCGTACCGCTCAAAGGTGGCGTCCGATTCGCCTGACAAGCTGGTGGCCTCGGGCACGCTCGTCTGCATGCGGAAGGCGAGCTCGGCCTGAGCCAAACGCGCATCAATCTCCGGATCACCCTCGCGCTCGCTGGCTGCGCGCGACAAGCCACCCAAGGCATCCAACATGGCGCGTCGATCGCTGGGTACGCTGCCCTCGGGGTCATTCAGATACAGCACCGCATCCTTGCCCGAGCGGAACCTCACACCTTGGTGTTCGCTCGGCAAGAAACCGCTCCCCCACAAGCGTGAGTACAGCGGTTGATCCCGTGCTGCGTCCTTGGACACCAACACCACAAAGGTCGGCAGGTTCGCATTCATCGAACCAAGCCCGTAGGACAGCCACGCACCCATCGACGGACGACCCGCGATGGGGGAGCCCGAACAGAAGAAGGTGATGGCCGGGTCGTGGTTGATCGCCTCGGTGTGCACGCCACGCAGCACGCACAGATGTTCGGCCACCTTCGCCGTATGGGACAGCAGCTCGCTGTACTCGATGCCGGTCTTCGGCTCGCGCACAAAGTTCGCAAAGGACGCCGCAATCGGCAGCACTGCTTGATTGCCACTCATACCCGTCAAGCGTTGCCCAGCACGCACGCTGTCGGGCAATGCTTGTCCATGCATGCCGCGCAGCAGCGGCTTGGGGTCCAGCGTTTCGAACTGCGAAGGACCACCTGCTTGGAACAGGTAGATCACACGCTTCGCCTTCGTGGCGCGTGGCGTGCCTGTCGTTGGGCTCGTTTGTCCACCTACGATTTGATGCAGAGCTAGGGCGCCCAAGCCAAAGCCTGCACCACGCAAGAGACTGCGGCGCGAAGGCATCGGACCATTTAGTTGGCCAGGATCAGTCATCGCACCACCAACGCGCCATCGCTGGCATAGAGCGTGCTGCACGCCAAGACCAAGGCTGCAAGCTCTGCATCCTCTGTACCGCACAGCTTGGCCGCATCGGGCAGAGACGCGGCAAAACGAGCGGTTTGCGTGTGCACCAACTCGCTCAAGGCCTTCGTTTCAGCAGCATTCGGCTGCGTTGTGCACACGAGCCTGTACAAGCGTTCGATGCGCCCCGCTGTGGTATTCGCTTCGCGCATGACGCGCCGTGCTGTGGCTCGCGCTGTGTCCAAGTACACGCGATCGTTGAAGATGGTCAAAGACTGCAGCGGCGTAGTGGTCACACTGCGTCGAGCCACACAAGCTTCGCGCGGTCCAGCATCCCACGCACTCAAGTTCGGCGGCGGCACCGTGCGCTTGCGATAGGTGTACAGCGCGCGACGTCGTGCATCAGGACCCATGTCCGGCACATAGTTGCCAATCTGACCTGCTTCATGCCAAAGGCCTTCGGGCTGCCAAGGTTTGGATGAGGGACCGCCCCAGCGTTCGTTGCGCTGTCCGGATGCGTCCAAGGCCAGATCGCGCAACATCTCGGCACTGACTCGCGTAGCGGGCCCACGCGACCAAAGAGCATTGAGCGGATCGAGCGCGCGCTTGGCGCTGCTAGCTCGCGAGCTTTGGCGGAAGGTGGCACTCATCACCAAACGCTTGAGCACATACCTGTTGTTCCAGCGCTGCTCGGGCACACCCGCGCCAGTCACAAAGTCGACGGCAAGTTGATCAAGCACGCCTTGCAGCTTGGGCGCATTGCCTTGCATGCCAAAGTTCTCCGGCGTGTCAACCAAGCCTGTGCCAAACACCTGCAGCCACAATCGATTGACTTGCACGCGCGCGGTGAGCGGATGCCGTGGGTCCAGCAACCAGCGCGTCAAACCCAGGCGATTACGAGGTAGCGACTCGTCGTAGGGCAACACCGCGGACACAGCACCCGGCTGCACCGGCTGTGTGGTGTCGGGTTGGTCATACGCACCGCGCCGCAGCACATAGGTCGGGCGCGCCCAAGGGGAATCCTGCATGCATACGAAGGCTGGAATCGCATCCAAGTGTGCAGCCAGCGCGCGTTGCGCAGATCGCCAGGCTTCGCGTGCACGCAGCACCTCGGCATCGTGATCCACTGCGTGCTGCAAGCGCACCTCGGCTGACAACGGTTGCGGCATGAGCCCATCGGCACGCGCTACTTGCATGACTTCGGCCTCGGTCAACGCGCGTCGCCACACACGCAGTTCGTCGAGCTGACCGTTGCGGAAGCCCATCCCACGCGAGCGCGAACCCACTTCGAGTGCATGGCCGGCAAGCGGTCCATCCAAGTGGTCGCGCACAATGTTCGTGTCGGCGGGTGCGCCATTCACATAGAGGCGTAGCCCCTCAGCTTTCGACGATCCGTCATAGCTGGCGACCACATGTGTCCACTGCTCAACCTCCAAGGGCGTGCGCGTTTGGATGCTGGCCGCAGAGCCTGGCCAGCGATGGATCGCACTCCAACGCAAGTGACCATCGACCAGCTCCAGCTCGATGCCCGACGCATCGGCATCTTGCGTGTGGAAGCCTGAGGCATGCACGATCGCTGCGCGCACATTGCGCTCGCCGGGACGCATCCAGAGCGAGAGTGTGATGTCATCGTGTCGCCCAAAGTTGACTTGCTGTTCGAGCCACACGCCACCATCGCCATCCAAACGCAAGGCCTGACCGTGAGGGCTAGCGACGAGCTCGACGGTGCCTAGTTGTTCTGGTCTGTGCCGATCAAGATGCGCCGGTTTGCCTTCGCGGATGGCATTGGGCGTGATGCCATTCTCCAACACATCAAACGGGTACTGCGCCGCTGGTGTGGGCAGCAGGATGAGCGACTCGTCAGGCGCTTGCACGCGCTCTAGGGCGGCT
>CAIKQM010000392.1 GCA_903829565.1 uncultured Planctomycetota bacterium | reverse complement strand
GGACACACGAGCATGGAGATGGGAATGGTCTGCAGTGCGCTGGTGGCTTCGCCGATCGTGCACGCCACTACGGCGATCAACGCGTACAGCGGCACCAGCACGCGCACATAGAGACCTTTGAGCGCGCCGCGTGCGATGGCCTCGTGCGTGGTGGGTGCGGTGTCGAGGATCCAGCGCGCTTCGTGCCCGCGACTGCCAGGTACTTGTGACAACAACACCGGCAAGTAGGTCACGGGTGCAAAGGCCAGCAACGCCGCGATGCCACCACGCAGCCGCGGGTCTTCGCCCTGTAGCCCGAGGTACAAGAACGCGAGCGGGATGCCGAGCAAGGGATAGACGCGCAACACGAAGTCGCGCTCCTTAGGCAAGGCTTCGTAGGTGAAGGCGAAGCCCGCGCGTTCGTCGTCGCGCACCCAGATTCGCACCAGCAGCGCGCGCAATGGTGCGAGCAGTGCATCCAGCGGACCGCTGCGCACGCCGCGCTGGGCGCGAGCAGGTGCGATGCACAACAACGCCGCGCCGGCCAAAGCAAAGGCTGTCAACGGTTGCCACAGGCCGCCGGCGGAGCTGAAGGGTTGGGCAAACCACGCGCTGGGGGTCCACACGATCCAACCCTGGGCCGCGTCCATGTCGCGCAAGGCGCTGAGGTGGCGCAAGCCCGCCACGCTGCCGACCACGACCAAGCCCATCACCGCCGTCTGCAGCACAACCAGCAACGCTTGGGCGCGCGCACCAAGCGCAGCGTGCAGCGCCAGCAACAGCGCGACCAAGAACGCTGCTTGCGCAAGCCCTGCCGCGACCAGCAGCGCGCGCATGTCCCATGTCCAACTGTCCGGTGCCAACAACGCCAGCGGCACCAGCGCTGCGAGCGCCAAGATCCACGTCAAGCCCACGATGGCGAGGGCGCGTGCCAAACGCACTTCGACGGCGCGCACGGGTTGTGCTTCGAGCCATTCGCGTGCGGGGTCATCGCTGACGGCGCCGGCGTGTTCACCCAACAATGGCAGCGCCGTGAAAGCCAGCGACACCGACAGCGCGGCCCACGCATAGCTCCACACGCCGAGTGCGTCGCTGACCAACCAGCCCAAGGCCGCTGCCGCAGCGCCTTGGGCGATTAAGGGCGCCACCGGCCACTCGCCCCCGGCCAAGCGCGCCGCCAGCAACGCTCGTGTCAAAAGAACTAGACGGCGCAGCATGTCCAGTTTGCTTAACGGCCTGCTTCTTGGACGCGGATGTAGCGGCCCAGAGCCAAGAGTCCGATCGGTGCCACGCTGGCTGTGACAGCCACGAAGAGCCACATGGTGGCCGAGTCACGCGGGCCTTCCGCCGGGCAGTAGCGTTCCAGCAACGCACCCGAGAAGACGCCGATCAACAGCTTGGCCAGCAAGAAGGGGATGTACGACAACGCCGCGTACGAAGCCTCTTGTCCTTTGGGTGCGATCGCGGCGGCGTACTCATACACACGCGGCGAGTAGAAGGCCTCGCCGATCGACAGCCCGATCACGAACAACGCGATCATCGGGTAGTACGGATGCACCGGCCCTTCGAGGCCCAAGTACCCATGCGCGATGGCGCTGCCGAACCAACCATCAGCTAGCCCTTGGAACCAAGCGGTGGGCAAGGCCATGACAAACACCG
>CAIKQM010000391.1 GCA_903829565.1 uncultured Planctomycetota bacterium | reverse complement strand
ATCGGCACACAGGCGAGATCCTCCATGATCTCTTGCACGCGATCCGCTGTGAGTCCCACTGCCGCGGCGTTCCAGACTGAGATGGGCGTGATGCGGTATGTGTGCAAGTAGTCGGGGCTCTTCTCCAACTCGGCGAATGTGGCCAGCAGATCGCGCGCCTCCGCAAAACGCGGATGCTCCTCGGTCAGTGGGCGGCCCTGCGCATCACGCATCGGACGACCCTTGGCGTCCACCACCGAACGCACGGTGTGCAACATCAGCGTGCGATCACTCTGCACGATCAACGGGTTATCGGGACGCATCACTGCTTCACTTTCTTGCGTTTGGCGCTAGAGCGAGGGCCGCTAGCGACCTCGTGCAGCCAAGGACCTGTGATGGACTGTGGATCCTTGGAGAGTTCAGCAGGGGTGCCTTGCGCGATGACTCGTCCACCGCCGGCGCCCCCCTGCGGGCCGAGCTCCACCAATTGATCACACACAGACAACAACTCGACGTGATGTTCGACCACAACCACGGCATTGCCAGCCGCTGCCAAGCGATCGAGCACTGCCACCAAGTGGCGCACATCGGACAAGGCCAGACCGGTGGTGGGCTCATCAAGCACCAACACCCCGCGTCCCGGACTGGACGCGCGGAACAACTCTGTCGCAAGCTTGACGCGCTGAGCTTCGCCACCCGAGAGCGTGGTCGACGATTGCCCCAACCGGATGTAACCCAAACCTGTGTCGCGCAGTGTCTCGAGAATCTGCACCGCGCGCGGTTGGTGTGCGAAGAATTCCAAGGCTTCGTCGACGGTCAAGTCGAGTGCTTCCGCCATCGACTTGCCACGCCAGCGCACATCCAAGACTTCCTTGGAGAAGCGCAGACCATCGCACTCTTCGCACGGCAACCACAGATCGGCCAAGAACTGCATCTCGACCTTGGTGGCACCCTTGCCTTCGCAAGCCGGGCAACGTCCGCGCGGGTTGTTGAACGAGAAGTGCGAGACTTCCAAGCCGCGCACACGCGCCTCGGGAGCGCGCGCCCACAACTCGCGCAAGGTCTCCATCAAGCCGGTGTAGGTTGCAGGCACCGAAGCAGGAGTGCGACCGATGGGTGTTGCATCCACCAACACGGTGCGCACCATGCCACCTGGCACACCTGCGAGTCGCTTCCAGCGACCGGCGGGCTTCTCCCCCATCAAGGCAGGTACCAATGTATCGAGGATCAGCGTGCTCTTGCCGGCTCCCGACGGTCCGCACACACCAGTGATCTCGCCGAAGGCGAACTCAAAGTCGACGCCTTGCAAGTTCTGCCCGCGCGCGCCAGTCAACTTGACGACATCGCGACCAAAGGAGCGGTCCACGGGCGTGCGTTGCAACACCAACTCGCCGCGCATGGCTGCGGCGGTCAAAGAGGACTCATGCTCCGCCACAGCCTTGGGCGTACCGCTCGCGACGACACGACCGCCATGAATGCCGGAGCCCGGACCCATATCCACAATCCAATCGGCACGCTGCATCAAGGCCGTGTCGTGCTCCACGGCGATGACCGTGTTGCCGCGTGCCTTCAGTTCAAGCAGCGCATCACACAAACGAGCTGTATCAGCCGGGTGCAGGCCCACCGTGGGTTCATCGAGCACATAACACACGCCGGTCAGTTGCGAACCGAGACTCGCGGACAAGCGCACGCGACGCATCTCACCACCGGACAGCGTGGCCGTGCGTCGATCCAGCGACAAGTAGCCCAGCCCCACCTTATCGAGCAACTCAAGACGCGAGCGCACTTCTGTCACCACAGGTGCAACGACCTCAGGCAAGCTGCGCTGCGCGTCCAGATCCACAATCCATCGATGCGCATCGGCCACACTCGTGCGCAGGATTTCCGGCAAGCGCAAGGCACCGATGGTCACAGCGCGTGAGGAAGGCTTGAGCTTTTCGCCCGCGCATTCCGGACACTCCGTGCGCTCCATGACTTGCTCAAGCACGGTAGCCCATTCGGCATCCTCGGTCTTTTGATGCCACTGATCGACGAGGCCACAGAGTCCAGGCCAAGGCGCCGTGAAGTTCTCTTCGATCTGCGCATTGCGCGTTTCGCGCTCGATCTCGACCTTGTACTGGCGCTTCGCACCGACGCCGTAGCACAGCAACTGCTTCTGTGCTTCGGTGTACGACTCAAACGGCTCGCTCAAGTACAGCTTGTGCTCGCGCGCCACCGTGCGCAGCAAGTTCTCGTAGTAGCCTTTGCCCTTCACCAACCAACGGGAGATCTTGCCGTGCACGGCACCTCCTTCGATGGACAGTTCGGGAGCATCGATGAGCAGTTCGTGAGTGCAGCGCGCGCGCTCACCCAAGCCATCGCAGGCAGGGCACGCACCCACATGAGTATTGAACGAGAAGTGTCGCGGTTCCAGCTCT
>CAIKQM010000390.1 GCA_903829565.1 uncultured Planctomycetota bacterium | reverse complement strand
TCAGTGCTCGACCTTGTCGCAACACGCGCGACAGATCGACCTCCATTCCAGCCACCAACAGGAACAGCGCGAGACCAAGGTTGCGTACGCCATCGAGCGTCGTGGCGCTTGGCCCCGTGCGCGGGAAGAGCATCTCCAGGCCTTCAGGCCATAGGCGCCCAAGCACCGCAGGCCCGAGCAAGATGCCCGCGAAGAGCTCCCCCACTACCGAAGGTTGGCCAAGGCGGCGCGCAACCTCTCCGAGCGCGCGCCCCACGATCAACAGGATCGCGAGCGCTAGAAAGAGTCGCGTTTCAGCCGACATGCCTCCTGCCCCACCTGACGGCAGGGCGAGCAGCAGGACAGCTGAGTCGTGCAACATGGGCGGTAAGGCTAGCCGCGACCCACTTGCGACAACAAGGTGCGGTTGTCGTTCTCCAGCCGACTTTCGAGTTCTTTCGTTCGTGCTGGAGTCGCGGACCTCGTGGGGCGAGAATGTGCGCGCCATGAGCCAGACCGACGACCGCTACGAAGCTTGGGAAGAGGAAGACCAGAGTCCGACCGTTGAGGATGAGTCTCTAGCGAAGGCTTGGGAGTCGCTCGACGCCGGCGATGCGGAGTCGGCGCTGCTGCACCTGCATGGCGTGGATGCCGACTGGCCGGAGCGTTGGGTACCTGAAGCCATCGCGCGCACCATGGTGGGCGAGTTGCGCGAGGCACGCATTGCCTTGCAGCGCGCGCGCCAGATCGAAGAGCTGCGCGACGATGCGGACCTGCTGTGGGCCGAAGGCTTGTTCGGGTTGGCCACTTGGAACTTGGCGGAAGCGCGCACGGCGCTCGAGCGCTTGGCGGCGAGCGAAGAGTCGACTGCTGTGCTGGACAAGTTGGCCTTGTTGGAAGACTTGGAAGGTCGCTACAGCGAGTCCGACGCTCGTTTGGCGCGCGCGCGCGAGCTGGACGCACAGTTCCCGTTGCCTACGCGCATCGATCCTGAAGAGTTCTTGCTGGTGGTGCGCGACGCGATCGAGAAGCTGCCCGAACAGTTCCAGATCCCGCTGGAGACCACGGATGTGCTCGTGGAGCCGGTGCCTGCGGATTGGATGATCGACCACACGGATCCTGCGGATACGCCGCCCGACATCTTGGGTCTCTTCGTGGGCACGAGCGAGATCGAAGGCACGGAGGCGATCGACGCAGCGTTGCCGCGCCGCATCTTCTTGTTCCAACGCAATCTGGAACGCGACGCCAAGGACCGCGAGCAGTTGGTGGAAGAGATCCGCAAGACGCTCTTCCATGAGATCGGGCACATGCTCGGCTTCGACGAAGAAGGCGTGGCGCAAATGGGCTTGGAGTAGAGCACACGATGGAACGCAGCTTGTACTTGCGTCGTGCGGATGAGTGCTTGGAGCGCGTGGCCAAGTGGCTGGAGCGCTTTGACCCGGACGAGGTGGACTTCGCCACCACGGACGGCGTGGTGACGCTCGAGTTCCCGGATCGCGTGCGCTATGTGCTCAACCGCCAAACAGCCGCGGATCAAATGTGGTTTGCTGCGGGAGCACGCGCGTGGCACTACCAGTGGAGCGACGCGACCCAGAGCTGGGTCGATGATCGCGATGGACACGACTTGTACGCCAAGGTGGCGGAGGTGGTCTCCGCCAAACTGGGCCGCACGCTCGCGTTCTGAGACTATCGGCGGCGCTTAGGGCTTCTTCTTGCCGCCAAAGAGGTCCTCGAGCGCCTTTCCGGCTGCGCGCTCGAGCAGTTCATCAAGGAACTTCTTGCCGATGCGCACCTTGGGCGAGGACCAAGTGCCCGACAGCTCGATCGGCACCACCGTCTCGGGCGGAACCAGATCACGCACCGACTCGAGCTCTTTGTTGAACTTCTTGCCGAGCGCCGCGAGCGGAATGCCGGCTGTCAATTTCATTTGACCGTCGACCAGATCGTAGGAGCCCGAGAAGTTGTGTTCCTTGCCACCGATGCGCACGGGCAGGCGGTCGTAGCGCGCAACGCCCTTCACGATTTGCACCTCGATCGTGGGCAGCGCGGAAGTCTTGAGTCCGCCGTCACCGAACAAGGCGTCCAGTCCTGGCAGCAAGGCGTACTGCACCTCGCCTAGCTCGAGACGCACCTTCGCATCCAAGTTGCGCAAGTTGGCGTCGAAGGGCATGGTCAAGGTGTCTACATGCAACGCCACGGGAGCAGCACCCTCGGCCTTCTTGATCTGTACGAGCGTGGGCACCAACTTGCCGACCACGCGCTGCGACACCAACGGTCCCAAGCCAACTTGGGCGACGACGCCGTCCAAGCGATCGACCACCAACTTGGCGTCCTCAAAGCGGCAGTAAGCCACCACGCTGTGCTGGTTGGACCGCAACTGTGCTTCAAAGGCACCGGAGGCCAGCGACAGCCCCGCGCTTTGCACGCCTACGTCCACGCGCGGGCCGAGGGCCTCGACCAGCAGACCGTCCTGCGCCGCCAGCACATCCAACAACGCGGTGGGAAGACGCTGCAGCTCGACACGCAACGACAAGCGCGCGGTCTTCCAACCATCCGGCTGCGCCAGCACGGTCAAAGGATCCAGCAAGCCCACGCGTGCTTGCAGCACACCGGCAGGCTCATCCACCACTTCGCCGTTGAAGGCCACAGCAGCCAGTTGACCGGGCACCAG
>CAIKQM010000389.1 GCA_903829565.1 uncultured Planctomycetota bacterium | reverse complement strand
GGTGCTGGCTTCGCGCAAGCGTTCACGGCCCGCCACATGGATCTCATCATGGCCGCAACCGCACACATCATCGTGCGGATGGCCCAAGAGCACCAAGCGCCAGGCTTCATCCAAGAGAGTCAGATGCTTGTCGCCCGCGCGACCAAGCAACGCCACCAGCGGTTCGGCATGACGCTCGAGCAGCGCTTCCACGCGGTGATTCTCGAGCTTCATGTCGATGCGCGAACTCCACACGCTCGACAAGACCGGATGGTGCGCGTTGCCGAGCAACTCACCACGGTGCACTTCGCCCGGCATGCCGCGCGCAAGCAAGGCATCCATCGCAGCCTCGATGCCTACATGCCGCAGCTCGATCTCCGGCACATGCGCGCGCACCTCGGCCAACAAGCCCGGCAGTTCCGCCTGCAGCGGCATATGGTCGGCGCCATTCGGCAACAGCAACGCACCGCGCGCCTGCGCGAGCTGCATGTCCAAAACGCTCTTCGTCAGTTGCACCGCGGCTGCGGCATCAGGCGTGCGGCCACGGAAGTTCCCGAAGCGCTCGGGATGCCCGAGGGCACACAGCGCGTCGTAGCCATTGCGCAAGTACACGCCCAACACACGCGATCCGTCCGGTGCTTCCCAGACGAACTCGGTGCCGGCGCGGTCCCACAGGTCCTGCGGCACTCCACGCATGAACACAAAGCTGCGCAAGCCAAAACGCGCCAAGAGCTGCGGCATCTGACCCACATGGCCGAAGGAATCCGGCATCCAACCATCGCGCGGCTCGCAGCCATAGCGACGCGCATCATCCATCCCCTTGCGCAGGTTGCGGATCAAGGCCTCGGGCGACACCAAGTACTCGTCCGGCAACACATAGCACGGACCGAAAGACAAGCGTTTGGCCTGCGCCAAGCGGCGGATGCGCGCCTCTTCCTGCGGACGCATCCGCAAGTAGTCCTCCAGCAGCGCCGTTTGTCCGTCGAGCGCGAAGGCCGCAAAGTCCGGATCGGCATCGAGGGCTTGCAGCACCTCGTCCACCGTGCGCACCAAGGCATGACGGTAGCCTTCAAAGCTCAGGTACCAAGCACGGTCCCAGTGTGTATGGGACACCACCAATCCTAGGGGCTTTGCCATCTGTCAGGTTTGCTTTCCATCGGTACGCGCGCCAGTTGAAAGCCCGGAATGGTGCAACTCGACCGGCTGGTGCACCTTGCGCAAGCGGATGTTGAGGACCTCGACCAAGAGCGAGAACGCCATGGCGAAGTAGATGTAGCCCTTCTCGATGTGCTGGCCCAAACCTTCAGCCACCAGCATCACACCGATCATGATCAAGAAGCTGAGCGCCAAGATCTTGATGGTCGGGTGGCGCTCGACAAAGTCGCCGATCGCGCGCGCAAACAACAACATCACGGCCACGGCGAGCATCACCGCGATGATCATGATGCTGACTTGATCCGCCATGCCGACCGCGGTGATGACCGAGTCGAGCGAGAAGACGATGTCGAGCACGACAATCTGGGCGATCACTGCGGCAAAGTTCGCGCCCGCCTTCTTAGCGCCCTCGCCGTGCCCGCCGCCCTCGAGCTTGTCGTGGATCTCCCAGGTCGCTTTCGCGATCAAGAACAGGCCGCCGCCCAGAAGGATCAGGTCCTTGCCGGAGATGTCCTTGTCCACGACGTTGAACAACGGCGTCGTGAGCTTCATGACCCACGAGATGGCGAGCAGCAGCGCGATGCGCATGAACATCGCCATGAACAAGCCCATGCGGCGCGCTTTGCCGCGCAGCTCCTCAGGCAACTTGCCCACGAGGATGGAGATGAAGATCACATTGTCGATCCCCAGCACGATCTCGAGGGCCGAGAGCGTGAGGAGCGCGATGAGGTTGTCTGTCGTGAGTAGTTCGGCCATTGAGGGGGCGCCGTCGGGGGGATGCGGCGCAAAGAGTGCGATATGAAGGCTTGCTGGGGAAGCCGCAAGTCGCCGGAGGCGGGGTGATCCCCACGGCCTTGCGCATAGGTCTGTCACAAAAACCTGATATTGATTGAATATTTGCAATCCCCGTGCATACTCATGCGCCTTCAACGCATAAAGACTCCCCACCAGTCGCGTTGAGACCACAGCCCCATGCCCCAATCCCCCGTCTCCGCCCTCGGAGCGGCCTTTGAGCGTCCGCGTGACGCCGGCCGCGAGGAGCGGCGTGCCCGCATCCTTGAGCTGGTGCGCGAGCGCCGCATCAAAAGCCAAAGCGAGCTGGCTGAGCTGCTGGCTGCCGGCCAAATCCACGTCAACCAAGCCACGCTGTCGCGCGACCTGCGCGACATGGGGCTGTTGAAGGGCCCTGATGGCTACCAGCTGCCTCGCGATGGGGCCTTTGCGTCCGAGGATGCCGGACTCGCGCTGTATGGCGCGGTGCAAAGTTACCTTGACAGCGCGGTGGTGGCGCACAACCTGGTCGTGCTGCGCACGCCGGTCGGTGCGGCGACGCCCTTTGCGGTGGCGCTCGATCGCGTGGGCTTGCCCGAGGTGCTCGGCACCATCGCCGGCGACGACACGGTGTTCATTGCCACCGCTGGTTTGGCCGAGGCCAAGGCGTTGCAGAAGCGCTTGATGGACTTGAAGGAGAAGCAACGCCGATGAGCACCAAGCGCAAGGTCGCCGTG
>CAIKQM010000388.1 GCA_903829565.1 uncultured Planctomycetota bacterium | reverse complement strand
GTACAAGCAGCCGCCTTCCGAGACGACGATGCCATTGCGATTCTTGTCAAATGGTCTTGACGCCTTGGTCGGATCCTCATGCACAGCCAGCGCGCCCTGAGCGCGGAAGCTGGCAAAGATGCCAAAGGTATGGATGCTCTCGCTGACACCGCCGGCCAGCGCGAGATCCACCTCGCCCAACTGCAGCATCTGCATGCCGTGAATCAGGCCGACATTGCCTGCAGCACAGGCCGCGCCGACGCAATACGCCGGGCCGGTGATGCCGAAGGTCAGCGCGACTTCGCCGGCCGGGTTGTTGGCCACGGTGCGCGGGTTGTGATGGTGCGACCAATAGGCCAGGTCAAAGTTGTACTGCGCAACCTCGTGGATCTGGTTCTCTGTCTCCACATTGCCGTGTTCCGTCGTGCCAATGTAGATGCCCACGCGCGAACGGTTGCGAGTGGCGAGATCAATGCCCGCGTCTTTCAGCGCGTCGCCTGCGCAAAAGATACTGATGGAACCAGCGCGCGTGCCGCGCCGCAGTTCCTTGCGCTTTTGGTAGCGCAGCGCATCAAAGTCGCACACACCTGCATTGGTCTCGCCTACATGGCGGATCGACCACTTCTTCACGCCTGACACGCCGTTCAGCAAGTTGGCGCGATAGGTAGCGAGGTCGTTGCCATTGGGACTCGTCAGTCCCACCCCTGTGATGACGATGCGGGATAGCTCAGGCACGCTTCACCTCGCGTTGCATAGGAGCGTCGGGATGCGGAAGGTCCTCGTCGTCGTCATCGTCCTCTTCGGGCTCAGGCATGCGCTCGAGCAAGCGCTTGGCAAGCTCCGCGCGCGAGCGCTCATCGTCCGCGCCGGCCACCAGCTTCGCCGGCACCTTGACTCCGACCTTGAGCGCCGTGCTGACCGCCTTGGACAAGAGACTCTGGCTGTCGCCGAGCGCGCGCTCGACAGAGGAGAACACGAGTTGCATCACAGCTTCGGCGATCTCGCAGCTGGTGATGATGGAGCGCAGCGTGGCCACGCGCGGGTCCCGCTCGCCAAAGCGCCCGCGCACATACTCGAGCGTCGCTTCAGCCGTCTGCTTGAACTTGCCAAACACGACCTGTTCACGCCGGCGGAACACGGTGGCGACGATGGACAGCGTGTTGCCCACAGGCGCATGCAGATGGCAGCGCCGCGCAGGATCGAACTCGACCGAGATGGCGCCCCATTCGGAAAGCTCATGGAGCGTGGTCGAGGTCGCGCCCTGCGACAACTCGAGGATGTGCATCACTTCCTTCGAAGACAGCGGCTGTCCCGACAGGACCAACAGACCCCAGACACGGCCATGCACACGCTTAAACCCGAAGGTCTTGAAGAAGAGCTCGAAGGACGGCAGTTGAGCCATCAACGGCGCATCTAAAGACTCGAGTTCTTTGGTCGGCTGGGGGGCCTTCTCGCTCGACATGGTGGGCTACGCTACGCGGGTGGGGGCTTCGCGGATTTCAGACTTTTCTGAAATGCGCGATAGATGTCCCATATCCAGCGCGTCCTGTCCAAGAATCCCCTTGCTTGCTTGGCCTATTTGGCTGTGCAAGCTGGCCTAAGTCTTTATTTGTTGGATGCTTACGGCGATTCTAGTAGCAGGATGGAGCAGAACAGGCCCGACCCGATGCCTAGGAGCGCAACGCGGTGGTGCGGTTGGATGTGGCCCGCAGCACAGGCCTCGGCATAGGTGATGGGCAGAGAGCAGCTGCCAATGTTCCCTAGTCGTTCCACCGTCGGGTAGTCCCGCGCGGGGTCCAGTTGCAGTGTGGACAACAGCATGCGCCGGTGCGCCACGCCTACTTGGTGGGTGACATACCGGTCGATGGCCTCCGGGCGGAGGGAGTGCTCGACCAAGAAGTCGGCCCAAGTACGCGCCGCCAGAGCATTGCCTGCGTGGAGGAGGGCCTCGCTATCGGTCTCCATGAGCGGCCCTTCGAGACCCGTAGCGTGACTGGTGCTGGTCCCGCCCTGGCACAGATGATTGTGCTCGGTAGCTGCACGCTGGGTTGCTCCGCACACGCGCACCGCCTGCGGAGCGAGTCGCTCGTGTGCCAAGACGACGGCCGCACCTCCGGCGCCGATCGTCAATGAGGCAAAGGCGCGCTTGAGCTCTTCGCGCGAGGTGTCAGGTTTACTTGTCAGGTGCGCCAGCGTGGCTTCGACCAAGGGACCGCCATCTTCACCGGCGACGACCAATCCACGCTCGATTTCGCCGCGTTCGATCAAGCTGGCGACGATGCACAGCGCATTCGCGAAGCCGAGGCACGCGTTCGAAAGGTCAAAGCCCAACGCTGTGGCCGGCAGTCCCAAACGCGCGTGGACCACCGAAGCAGTCGCGGGTTCCAGGAAGTCACGACACACCGAGGCATGCACCACCACACCAATGCTGGAGCGATCGATACCGACCAAGGCTCGCTCTGCAGCCGCAGTCGCGATGGCACTCGGACGCGTGCCTGGTGCAAAGAAGCGTCGCTCGCGAATGCCCGACATCAGCTCCAAACGACCTTCGGACAGGCGCAGCCGTTCGTACACGGGCGCCAGCCTTTGCTCGAGCTGCTGTGAGGTCACGACACGCTCGGGCAGATGCGTGGCGATGGCCTCCATACGGACTTTGTGGAAGCGCATGGGGCGACTAGAACACCGTGCGCGAGGCCGTTTGTCCACTTTGGGACCGGGACAGAGGCGGGGAGAGGGGCTGATTTGACGGATTCCAGCACCTGCTGCGATGATGACAGGCGCAGTGCCGGCCCCCACCCCGATCCTGCACGTCGACATGGATGCGTTCTACGCATCCATCGAGATCCGTGATGCTCCAGCGCTCGCCGGCCGACCGGTGTGCGTGGGTGGTCCTTCACATAAACGCGGAGTCATCGCGGCTGCAAGTTACGCAGCGCGTCGCTTTGGTGTGCGCTCGGCGATGCCGACGGCAGAGGCGTTGCGCCTCTGCCCTGACTTGGTGCTGCTGCCGCCGGACTTCGAGCGCTACACCGCCGAGTCGCGGCGCATCATGAGCATCTTCCAGCGCTACACACCCTTGGTGGAGCCGCTGTCTTTGGATGAAGCCTTCCTCGATGTTACGGGTTGTGAGCGCTTGGCTGGCGAGCCCAAGGACATCGGCTTGGCGATCAAGCGCGCGATCTTGGCCGAGACTGGGCTTGTCGCGAGTGTGGGTGTTGCTCCCAGCAAGTTCTTGGCGAAGCTGGCTTCCGATCTCGACAAGCCGGACGGCTTCCGTGTGATCTTGCCCGAGGAAGTGCGCACGGTGCTCGATCCGCTACCGGTGTCCAAGATCTATGGCGTAGGTCCGCGCACAGCCAAGCGTTTGGAAGCGTTGGGAGTGCAGACGATCGGGGATCTGGCTGCGCGCGCGCGTGCCGATGTGGTGCAGGAGTTCGGCGCCACAGGCGCTTGGATTCATGACTTGGCACATGGTTTGGACGATCGACGCGTGACACCGCGCCGTGAAGAGAAGAGCCATGGCATGGAGCGCACCTTCGAAAGCGATGTCGGTTCACGCGACGAACTGCGCTTGGTGTTGCTGGAGTTCGCCGAAGAAGTGGCGTTTGACATGCGCAACAAAGGCTTGCGCGGGCGCACCATCGCCATCAAGGCGCGCTTCAGTGACTTCCACACGATCACGCGCACCAAGACCATCGCGGCTCCCACCAATCTGGCGCCGCGCATCTATGCCACAGCGCGCGAACTCTTGGATCGCGTGCCTTTGCGTCCGTTGCGGTTGTTGGGTTTGTCCCTGTCAGGATTATCTGACGTGCGCACCCCGGTGCAGGAGTCGCTGTTCAGTGACGAGCCGCGCGCAGACGCGCCCAACGCGGAGACGACCTTGCGCGAGAAGAAGTTACAGCGCGCAGCCGCGGGCATGGATGCCCTGCGCAAGAAGTTCGGCGATCGAACCGTG
>CAIKQM010000387.1 GCA_903829565.1 uncultured Planctomycetota bacterium | reverse complement strand
GTTGTTGGTAGGTGCGCTGAACCTGCACTTGCTGTTGGTCGTGGCGGAACGCATCAAGAAGCACCCGACCGCCAATGCACGCCAAGCAGCGGCCTTCTTGCCGGTGATTGCCGCGGGCCCGATCCCGCGCGCGATGCACATGGGCAATGCGCTGGGCGTGGTGTTGCCGACGGTGCTGTTGGTGACCGCAGTCGTGGCCCAGATGCCGTACTTGGTCGCGCCGGCCGCGTTGTTGGCGTTGTTCGGTTTGTGGTTGTGGGAGCACGCCTTCGTGCGCGCTGGCCAACTGCCGCCCCTGTCGTGAAAGACCGCCTGTAAAGGAAATTTGACATGAGCCGCTCGCACGACGCTGAACCGATGATGGTCACTCCGTTGGAGTCCTTTCCGCCCCGCGACCAGTGGGACGATTGGAAGGAGTACGACGGCAAGTCGTGGCCCAAGAAGGTCGAGAAGCGCTACATGCTGGTGCCGACCACGTGCTTCAACTGTGAGGCAGCCTGCGGTTTGGTGGCCTATGTAGACCGCGACACGCGCGAGATCCGCAAGCTCGAAGGCAACCCGTACCACCCTGCTTCGCGCGGAAAAAACTGTGCGAAAGGCCCGGCGACGCTGAACCAAGTGCAGGACCCGCAGCGCATCCTGTACCCGATGAAGCGTGTGGGCCCGCGCGGCTCCGGCAAGTTCGAGCGCACGACGTGGAATGAAGTGCTGGATGTGTTCGCCACGCAGATTCGCAAGGCGTTGGTTGAAGGCCGCCGCACCGAAGTGATGTACCACGTGGGCCGGCCGGGACATGACGGCTACATGGATCGCGTGCTGCAAAGCTGGGGTGTCGACGGGCACAACAGCCACACCAATGTCTGCAGCGGCGCGGCGCGCTTGGGCTATGCGCTGTGGAGCGGAGCGGACCGTCCCGCACCGGATCACGAGCACAGCAAGTTCATGCTGTTGTTGTCGTCGCACCTGGAGACGGGGCACTACTTCAACCCGCACGCGCAGCGCATCATCGACGGCAAGATGAAGGGCTCAAAGATCTGCGTGATCGATGTGCGCTTGTCGAACACCGCCTCGATGGCGGATTGGTGGTTGGCGCCGTGGCCCGGCACCGAGGCGATGCTGCTCTTGGCCTTTGCACGCGTGATCCTCGACGAGGGCTTGTACGACCGCGCCTTCGTCGAAGGTTGGACCAACTGGCGTGAGTTCTTGGACGCCAAGCACGCCGACAAGCCGCGTACCTTTGAGAGCTTTGTCGACGCGCTCAAGGCGCACTACGCGCACATCACACCCGAGGCGGCCGAAGCCGAAACAGGCATTCCTGCGGCGCAAATCCTCGAGATTGCGCGTGAGATCGGTAAGGCAGGCAATGCACTCGCCTCGCATGTGTGGCGCAATGCCGCGTCAGGCAATCTAGGCGGCTGGCAAGTCGCGCGCTGCTTGCAGTTCTTGTGCGTGCTCGTAGGTGCGGTGGGTGCCAAGGGCGGCACGAACCTCAACACGCAGACCAAGTTCGTTCCCCCGCCGTTCTTGAAGCCGCCGCCGCAGCGCGTTTGGAACGAGCTGCTGTATCCGCAAGAATGGCCGCTGGCGCACCACGAGCTGTCGTTCTTGTTGCCGCACTTGATGTTGGAGGGCCGCGGCAAGATCTCGGCTTACTTCACACGCGTCTACAACCCGGTCTGGACGAACCCGGACGGCATGGTGTGGGAACAGGTGTTGCGCGACGAGACGAAGGTCGAGTTGCATGCGGCTTTGACGCCGACATGGAACGAGACCGCGCAGTACGCGGACTATGTGCTGCCGATGGGCCACGGCCCCGAGCGCCATGACTTGATGAGCCAGGAAACGCACGCGGCCAAGTGGATCAGCTTCCGCCAGCCGGTGCAGCGCGTGATGGCGCAACGCCTGGGTGCGGATGTCAAGTTTACTTACGAGTCCAATCCCGGCGAGGTGTGGGAAGAAGACGAGTTCTGGATCCAGCTGTCGTGGCGCATCGACCCCGATGGCAGCTTGGGCATTCGCAAGTGGTACGAGTCTCCCTATCGGCCGGGTGAGTGCATCACGGTAGACGAGTACTACCAGTGGATCTTCGAGAACTCTGTGCCGGGCTTGCCGGAAGAGGCCAAGAAGCACGGCATGACGCCGCTTGAGTACATGCGCAAGCATGGCGCCTACCTCGTTTCGAGCGATGTGTACGAAGGCCACATGAAGACCATGCCGGCTGCGGACCAGCAGAAAGCAGCGGTCGACGAACGCACGCAAAGTGTGCTCGTAGATGGCAAGCCGGCTGGTGTGCAAGTGCAGGGCCAAGCGCGCACTGGCTTTGCCACGCCGTCCAAGAAGCTCGAGATCTGGTCGCCAACCATGGAGGACTGGGGCTGGCCTGAGTACTCGCTGCCGGAGTACATCGAGAGCCATGTGCACCGCAAGTACCTCGATCGCTCCAAGGGCGAGTACGCGCTCATCCCGACCTTCCGCTTGCCCACGCTGATCCACACGCGTTCTGGCAACAGCAAGTGGCTCTACGAGTTGTCGAACACGAACCCGGTGTGGATGCATCCGGAGGACGCGACGCGCTTGGGTGTCGAGACGACCGACTTGGTGCGCGTCAGCACGCGCATCGGGCACTTCGTCAACAAGGTGTGGGTGACCGAAGGCATTCGCCCGGGCATCGTGGCTTGCAGCCATCACCTAGGTCGTTGGCGCTTGTTCGATGATGTAGGCACCGACAAGTGGGCCAGCGCCAAGGTCACGCGCACCGAAGTGTCGCCCGGTGTCTATCGCTTCCAACGCGTCGAGGACATTCGCCCCTTCGAATCGAGCGACAAGGACTCCAAGCGCGTGTGGTGGACGGATGGTGGCGTGCACCAGAACCTGACCTTCCCGGTGCAGCCGGATCCGGTCAGCGGCATGCACTGCTGGCACCAGCGCGTGACGATCACCAAGGCCACACCCACCGATCGCTACGGTGATGTGGAGATCGACACGATCAAGTCGATGCAGGTGTTCCGCGAGTGGCTCGCCCTGACGCGCAAGGAACGCAAGCAAAGGAACCTGCGCCGTCCGCTGCACTTCGCGCGCGCCGTTAAGCCGGCTGTCGAGGCGTACCAGTTGCCGTGAGTACCAAAGCTCGCCACAAGCTCGTCGAAGCCGCGCGCGATGCGTGGGTCAAGCGCCTGATCGATCCGTCGCGTGCGAACACGCTGTTGTTCTTCCGCGACTTGAAGGTCGGCATGCTGGAGCTGCCGGTCGAGTCGAAGGCAGTCGCTGCGCTCGTCGAAGGCGGCCATGTCAACTCGAATGACTTGGTCAAAGCCTTGCCGCAGGTGAAGCCCGAAGCGATCGCGCGTTCGATCAAGACGGTGCGCGAGAAAGCCATCTCCAACCGCGAGGAGAAAGGCGTCGACACGCTGCAGTTGGCGCTAGGTATGGCGACTTGGCCGGCGCTCGATGGCGGCCGACCCTACAACGCACCGGTGTTGCTCGTGCCGTTGCGCATCGAAGCCCGCGGTCAAGGTGGGCTCGACATGCTGCTCCAAGTCGCCGGCGAGCCGCGCTTGAACCCGGTGCTCGAGCATGTGTTGCGCGAGGACTACGAGATCGAGATAGACGGTGCCGCGCTGGTCGATGCGTGCAGCACCGAAGATGACGAAGGTGCCTGGACGGTGCATCCGGCACAGCTGTATGCCGGCCTGCAGCAGATGGTCTCCGCGAAGATTGCCGAGTTCCGCGTGGTGCCGCGCGCTTTGGTGGCGAACTTTCACTTCGCGCGCATGTCGATGGTCGAAGACCTGCGCAGGAATGGCCCGCAGCTCGCAGCGAGTGATCTCGTGGCGGCTGTGGCGGGCGATGTAGCCACGCGCGACCGGCTGGGCAAAGTCGATGCGTCGTTTGCGCCGCGCTATGACCAGCGCAAGCCGGATGAAGACTACTTTGTGCTGCTTTCGGACTCGACGCAGCAAGCGGCCATCGAAGCCGCGGAACATGGGCTCAACTTGGTGGTGCAAGGTCCGCCGGGCACAGGCAAGAGCCAGACGATTGCCAACTTGATCGCGCAAGCTGTGGCGCGCGGGCAACGCGTGTTGTTCGTGGCCGAGAAGCGTGCGGCGTTGGATGCTGTCATCAAACGCTTGTCGCACAAGGATGTGGGTCTTGGGCACCTGATCCTCGACTTGCATGGGGCGAGCGTGTCGCGCAAGCAAGTCATGGCGAGCCTCAAGCTTGCGCTGGAGGAGATGGACGCTTCCCTTGCACCGCAAGGGGTAGAGGTGCTGCACCGCGAGTTCGAGGAACGCCGTCGCGAGTTGAACGAGCACGCACGACGCATCAATACGCCGCTGGCGCCGCTGGGGCTTTCCCCGCTGCAAACCTTGGGTGCTTTGGTGCGCGTCGCCCCCGCTGCGCAGACGCAACTGCGCATGGACGCAAGCTCATGGCGCAAGCTCACACCTGAGTCCTTGCGCAGCGTGCGCGAGACGATGCGCGACATGGCTTCGCGGCCGGCGCTGCACTTGGGCACCTCGCCTTCGGCTTGGAATCAGGCGCGCCTGTTCGACAGCGCGGCCGCCACGCGCGCTCTGGAGTTGTCACGCAGCGCCGGACGCGAAGCGTTGCCGCAGTTGCGCACAGTCTTAGCCCAAGCAGCCGCCGATGCAGGCATTGCCGCACCGCGCAGCTTGGCAGCAGCCATCGAGCTAGCACAGGTGTTGCGCGAAGCCGCTCGGCTGCACCAAAGCCTCAAGCCCGAGGTGTACGCCGCGGATCCTGCCGCGCTGGCGCGTGCCTTGGCTCCTGCGCGCAAGGGCTGGGCGGCCCGCACGCTCGCCTTCCTCTTCGATGGTGCCTATCGCCAAGCCCGCGCGCGCATGCGCGCCGTGCTGCAAGGTGCGCCGCGACCCGTGTCCGGTTTACTTGACTTGGCGGAGCAGGCTGCGGCCCATGCCACGCGCTGGCGCGCCTTCTCGACCACTAGCGCACCGCCCGCGCCCTCGGCCGCGACCGAAGGCTTGCACGCGGCCGCCGAACGCCTGAACACGGTGTGCGACGAACTGCGCCAGCTTGTGCCGGACTTGGCGACAGCACTGGCGGATCTCGATGCGCTGGAAGCGCAGCTGCGTGCCCTTACCGTCGATGTGGAGACCGCATTCCAGATCCCCGAAGTGCGCCAGCACCAAGCAGGCCTGCGCGAGGCGGGCTTTGGTCCGCTGGTGGACGAGCTGCGCCAGCAAGGCATTGATCCCAGCCTGTACGCCGCGCGGGCCGAGCACTTTGTGTTGGCGACCGCTCTGGAAGCGGTCTACTCGGCCGAACCCAAGCTCGCATCGTTCCGCGGCAGCGCCCACCAGGACATCGTGCGCCGCTTCCGCGAGCTGGACGCGCAACGCATGCAGCTCGCCGCTCACCGCGTGCGACGCCTACACGCGCAAGCCGTCATCGCGGCGATGAACGCTCACCCGAGCGAAGACCAACTGGTGCGCCGCGAGGCCTCCAAGAAGGCGCGCCACAAGCCGCTGCGCGTGCTGTTGGAAGAAGCGCCGCATGTGTTGACGCGCCTTGCTCCGTGTTGGGTGGCCAGCCCGTTGTCTGTCAGCCAACTCTTGGCTGCATCCAACAATCACTTTGACCTCGTGGTGTTCGACGAAGGCAGCCAGATCCCGCCCGAGGATGCCGTGCCGGCCTTGTACCGCGCGCGCCAAGTCGTGGCCGCGGGCGACCAACACCAGATGCCGCCGACGCCGTTCTTTGCCACCGCTGTCGATGCCGACGACATGGGCTCGAACGAGGTGGGTGATGCCACGCAACTGCAAGCCGAAGAGTCCATCGCGGGCTTTGAGAGCTTGTTGGCCGCGTTGGAGAGCTTCCTTCCGAATCGCATGCTGTCGTGGCACTACCGCAGCGAAGACGAGCGCTTGATCGCGTTCAGCAACAACGAGGTCTACTCCAAGCGGTTGGTGACCTTCCCGGGCGCGCGCGCACACATGGCGATCACGCATGTGCTGGTGCCCAACGACGCCGCACTCGAAGGTCAAGAGGACAGCTCCGCGCGCGAAGTGGAGCGCGTTGTCGAGCTGGTGCTCGAGCACGCGCGCACACGTCCCAACGAGTCGCTGGGTGTCATCACGATGGGCATCAAGCACGCCAACCGCGTGCAAAGTGCACTTGACAAGCGTGTCAACGAACTCGCGGCCACCGAGCCGCAGCTGCGCGCCTTCTTTGACCTGACGCGCGACGAGCGCTTCTTCGTCAAGAACCTCGAGACGGTCCAAGGCGACGAGCGCGATGCGATCCTCTTGTCGATCGGCTACGGCAAGGACGCGTCCGGCAATGTGCCGCTGCGCTTCGGGCCGCTGCTGCAAGAGTCGGGCTATCGCCGTTTGAATGTGGCCATCACGCGCGCCAAGCGGCGCATGTGCGTCGTCTCGTCGTTCCGCGCGGAGGAGTTGGACCTCAGCCGGTCAGGCGCGCGCGGCCTCGCGATGCTCAAGGGCTACTTGCAGTACGCGCAATCCGGCGGCGAGCGCCTGGGCAATGCGGATCGGCCCGACGACCAACCGCTAAGCGACCTCGAAGCCGACATCCGCAGCGCGCTCGAGGCCAAAGGCCTCACCCTGCGCACGCAGTACGGCGCCTCACGCTTCCGCATCGAGCTCGTCGCCCTGCACCCCGAACGCAGCGGCCAACCGATCCTCGCCATCGAATGCGACGGCGCGTCATACCACGCGAGCTCCACCGCCCGCGACCGCGACCGCCTGCGCCAACACCACCTCGAACGCCTCGGCTGGGTCTACCACCGCATCTGGGCCGCCGACTGGTGCCGCGACCGCGAAGCCGAAGTGGAACGCGTCCTCAACGCCTACCGCCGCGCCGTCGCCGGCACCCCGTCCCCCGCCGAATCGCAATCGCCCCCGAGCGCGACCGCCACCCCACCCCCAGCCGCGGCCTTAGCGGCAGCCCCGATCCGCTCGGCCCCCAAGCCACGCCTGCGCGCGCGCGAGTCGATTACGGACTACCCGCCGCAGGAGCTGGTCGCTCTGATGCGCTGGATTCAGTCGGACGGGGTGCTGCGCACGGATGAGGAGCTCATCCGCGAAGCGTTTGACGAGCTGCCGTTCCAGCAGCTGGGCAGCCGCATCCGGCAGTGCTTGGCGGAGGCGGTGGAGCGCAGTCGGAGGGGGTAGCGCCTCTGCCACCAAAAGAGCTATGAAGGCGTACTCGCCCGTTACCTTTCATAACTCGGTAATTTCTCTAGTCTCTGCGCACCTGCAAAGTTCTCAGGT
>CAIKQM010000386.1 GCA_903829565.1 uncultured Planctomycetota bacterium | reverse complement strand
GATTGGTTCCACCAGACTTCACGCGGAGTCATGGCATGAGACTGCTGCATGTGGTCCAGGATCCGGGCATCGCGCCCGGCAAGAAGAAGGGGGCGAGCGTGCACGTCGAGGCGATGCGCATCGCCTTCGCGCAGCTGGGTTGCGAGGTCGTCGCCCTGGATGAAAGCGATCCCGTCCTGGCGATCGCACGCTTTGAAGAGCTGCATGATCACGCTCCGTTCGACTGCATCTACGAGCGTTACTCCCTTGGGCGCGCAGGGCTTGCCTTGCGAGCGGCGCAGCTGTCCGTGCCGCATGTGTACGAGGTCAACGCACCGTTAGCCGAGGAAGAAACGCGCTGGCGTGATGGTTCACGCTCCGCCGAGGAAGCCGAAGAGCGCCGTGCCTTCGCGGCTGCAACCGCGGTGCTATGTGTTAGCAGTGACTGCGCGCGGTATTCGCTTGAGCGCGGTGCCAACGCACAGGCTGTGTATGTGGAGCCGAATGGTGTCGATGGCGAGATGTTTGCGCCCATGGACGCTCACGATCCTCGTCGTCGCGACTTGGTGCCGGATGGCCGCTATGCCATCGGCTTTCATGGTCGTTTGCGCCCGTGGCACAACTTCCCGATGCTCGTGGCTGCTTGTGAAGCATTGGTGACGCGTGGTGTGCCGGTGCATCTGGTGCTACTTGGCGAGGGAGACTTCGAGGCGCAGCTTGCAGGTCGTATCCCGGCCGAACGCATCACGCGTTTGCCTTGGGTCGAGCACAAGGATGTCCCTCGCGTGGTGGCCGCCTGTGATGTGCTGCCCTTGACGTACTCGCCGGATGCGCCCTGTTGGTTCTCGCCGCTCAAGCTCTTGGAAGCGATGAGTGCTGGTGTCGTACCCGTGGTGCCGGCCATGGGCGATCTGGAAGCTGCTGTACAACACGAAAGCGATGGTCTCGTGTACCGAGCCGGTGACTTGTCCGCTTTGGTGCAAGCTCTCGAACGCTTGTGGCAGCAGCCCGCGTTGCGCCAGCAACTGGCGCAGGCCGCCCGCGTGCGCGCAGGTCAGCACTCGTGGTTGCGCATTGCCGAGCGCGTGCTCGCTCGATTGCCGTCGGATTGGCACGGGAGGGCTGCGGTGTGATCAAGGCCGCTTGGGAACGCCTGCGCCAGTCGATGGCGTTGTACCTACGCTTCGCGGAGTTGCTCCGCGAGCACCGCTTCGCCATGGGGCTGGTGTTGTCGTTGGTGCTGGCCACGGTGGCGTTGGAGTTGCTCAAGCCTTGGCCCATCCAGTGGATCATCGATTCGGCCCTGATCGGCGAGCCTACGGGCGGGCTGACACGTGCTGACATCATCTTGCGCGGTGCGCTGATGGCGGCTGTGTTGGTTGCATTGGATGTGGTGCTCGACTACTGGGCCGCGATCAAGACGGCCGAGATCGGTCAGAGCGTCGTGCGCCGGTTGCGTGGTGATCTGTTTGCGCACATGTTGCGCTTGTCGCCCAAGTTCCATGCGCGCCACAAGACCGGTGACTTGCTGGTGCGGATCATGGGGGATGTGCCTTTGGTACGCACAGTCCTCGTGGACTCGAGCGTGGCCATGGCTTCGCGCGTGCTGTTGGTGCTGGGCACCGTCATCGCCATGGCTTGGGTGGACTGGCGTACCACTTTGGTGGTGTTGGCCGTGGTGCCGGCCTTCATGCTGGTGCTGCGCATCTTCTCCAAGCGCTTGACCATCCAATCGCGCAAGCAGCGCGAAAAGGAAGGCGAACTGGCCGACTCCGTGCATGAATCGCTGTCGGCGACTCCTACGCTGCAAGCTCTCGGCACGGAGGAAGAAGTCGGCCACATGTTCGCGCGCCAGAACCGGCGTTCCGCACGCGCTGAGTTGAAGTCGGCGCGTTTGTCCGCCCGCATGGGTGGCTCGATGGAGCTGCTCTTTGGTGTCTGCACCGCAGCCGCCCTCTGGGTCGGCAGCACGCGCGTGGCGGAAGGTGCCCTGTCGACCGGTGAGTTGCTGGTCTTCGTGGCTTATGTGCGCAGTCTGCTCAAGCCGGTGCGCGCAACCTCCAAGCACTCGGAACGCTGGTCTAAGGGCATCGCGTGCGCAGAACGCCTGTCATCTATTTTGGACGAGCCGATTGCGATCGTCTCGGGTGCTGAGGCGATTCAGCCCGCTGCGCGTCCGCAAACCCTGCAGTTCGTGGATGTGCGCTTTGCTTACGAAGGCCAAGTGGAGGCCTTGCGCGGCTTCAGCGCGACCTTCCAGCGCGGGCAACTAGCTGGTCTCTTTGGCCGTTCAGGTTCGGGTAAGTCGACTGTGGCTGCGCTTACTGCGCGCCTCTACGATCCTGATGCAGGCGAAGTGCTGTTGGATGGCATCGACTTGCGCAAGCACGACCTCCCCGCTTTGCGCGCCTCTAGTGCCCTCGCTTTGCAGGAGAATGTGCTATTTGGCATGAGCTTGCGCGACAACCTCGTGCTGGGCAAAGCGGATGCCACTGACGACGAGTTGCATGCGGCCTTGCGCGCTGCAGGTGCCGCCGAGTTCGTGGCGCGCCTCCCACACGGCTTGGACACTGAGCTTGGCTCCAGTGGTACGGGTCTCTCAGGTGGCGAACGCCGGCGCATCTGCTTGGCGCGCACACTGCTGCGCCCTGCGCCGGTGTTGGTTGTCGACGAACCGTTTGCAGGCCTCGATGCCGTGGCCGTGGAGATCGTCATGCGCACGCTGCGCGAGCGCAGCCAAGAATCCATCGTGATCGTGATCGCTCACGATCTCGATCGCCTCGATCGCTTTGACACGATCGTGTACATCGAACAAGGCGTCGTGCGTGATGCAGGCCGCCATCACGAACTGCAAGCGCGCTGCACCTCGTATCGCGAATCCATTCGCTCCATGGCCTCATGAATGGACTGGAATCACGCGAGCACGATCCCGCGATCGTGCACCTGCTCCCGCAGGAGACCCTGACGGCACCGTCAGGTGAGCAAGTGTGTGCATTGCTGCGGGAGACCCTTGCGCAAGGGACGACAGCCCAGCCGCTTTCTGCACGGTTGCTTTGGGCGCGCTGGAAACCACGCACGGCGCTCTCGACTGTGCATGCAGTCGCTTGTGACGATGGTCAGACACGACTCGTGACGTTGCGGCGTCACCAGGGTGGCAAGAGCGGCGGCCGTATCGAGGACAGAGCCGCTGAACTCGCAGCACCTTGGGCGCCGATGGCTTTGGCCGCCGATGGTGCGCTGATCTCCGTTTGGCCTCACGATGGTGAGCTGCCTGGATTGCCGCGTGCGTTGGATCTGGCCCGTTTGTCGCGGGCACTGGAAGAGACTGCTTTGGCGGCCGGCGGCAACATTCGTCGACGCAGGAGCAGTGTCAGCTTGCTGCGGTATAAGCCGTCCCGCCGTGCTGTGCTGAAGTTGGACCTCGTGCTGCGCGACCAAAACGAGCAGCTTTTTGAGCGTCAAGCAATCTTGCGCGTCTTGACGCCCGACGCCGCCGCAGCATCTGCGCGCCAGCGTGCTGCGTTGCCGTCAGGCTTCGCGCCGCGCATCTGGCTGCACGAAGACCGCACCGGATTGATCGTAGAGGAGTTCGTGGCCGCCAAGCTCGCCTTTGGCGTGCTGAATGACGATTTGCTCGATCGCTTGGCGATGGAGCGCGCGGCGGCCTTGCGCGTTGCTCAAGGAGCTCCAGTCAAGTCGGGAGCTGCAGAGGAGTGGATCGAAGATGAAACCGCCTCGTTACTGGCCTTGTTTGCCGTAGACCCGGAGCTGCATGCGCGCACTGCGCGCCTATTGGCGCGGCATGCACGGCGTCGCGCAGTCTTGACGCGCGTGCATGGTGACTACCACCCCGGTCAAATCGCTTTGACGGATGACGGGCGCACCGTGGTGTACGACTGGGATGAATGCCGCATGGATGAAGTGTGCACCGACGCGGCCACGTGGGCTGCGGAACGCATGCGCACTCTGGATGCGGAGGCCGGTGAAGCGCTCCTCGATCGCTTGTTGAAAGCAGATCCAGTCTTGGATGAGCGTCAACTGCGCGAGCGCGTAGTGATGGAGCTGCTGCGCAAGGCTGCTGGCTCGATCCGCCGCTTGGAGCTCGGTGCAGTTAGCTTTGCCCGCAACATGACGGATTTGGCTGAAAAACTGCGCCCCGATGCAAGCAGTGTGCCCGTCGGTGGCGACCTGCTGTTGCCCGCCTTGCTGCGCGCCAATGTAGATGAGGCTGATGTCGAACGGGTTGAGGTGCGCAAGGATGGTGCTCTGCTCTTGACCACGCGCAGCTTTGAGGCGCTCTTGGTGCAAGGCCGGCGCGTGGCGCGCTTCACGCTGGCTGAGGACTCCGACTTGCCCGCGGCCGAGCGCATGGCCGCCCGTGTAGCGGCTGGATCGGCACGCATCGTTTCGTGGCGCCCGGGTCGGCGCCTCGTCATGGTAGGGGCCGATCAAGGGCGCAAGGTCTATTGGAAGTGCACCAAGCGTGGCGGTGCTGTGGATCTGCATGTGCAGCACGAGATGCACCGGCCACAGTTGGAGATGTGCGGCTGGCAAGTGCCGCGCCTCATGTCGGTCGATCGCGCCTTTGACATCTGCACCATGGAAGCCGTCGATGGTGAACCGTGGCGCTGGGATCATGTCGAACAAGCGCAGCGTGTGGCTCAGTTGCTGCGTTGCTGGCGCGAGAGCGGTGGGACGGGGGGGCAATCCGTGCACGATGCCCGCGCGGAGTACGCGACCTGCGAACGCTTTGTCGCCCGTCTTACCGCTGCCGGCGCGGAGCTCGACTGGTCCGCCCGCCGGGTCTTGGCTCAACTGCGTGCGCTCGTGGTTTTGGACACATCGCCGCGCTGCAATGTGCACCGCGACTTCTATGAGAAGCAGGTGCTGATCCACGGCGAGGTG
>CAIKQM010000385.1 GCA_903829565.1 uncultured Planctomycetota bacterium | reverse complement strand
CAGGGCTGCAATGTCACCGAGGTAGGCCTTGCGGCGATCGCCGAAGCCCGGAGCCTTGACGGCGCAGACATTCAACACGCCCTTGAGGCGGTTGATGACTAGCGTGGCGAGCGCTTCGCCTTCCACATCTTCGGCGATGATCAGCAACGGACGACCGAGACGGGCGGCGGTTTCCAGCACCGGCACCAGCTCGCGCACGCTGAAGATCTTCTTGTCGCAGATGAAGATGAAGGGATCCTGGAACTCGGTGGTGAGCTTCGTCAGGTCCGTGGCGAAGTAGGGTGACAGGTAGCCCTTGTCGAACTCCATGCCCTCGACCACTTCGACGCGCGTGTCGAGACCAGTGGCCTCTTCGATGGTGATGACGCCTTCGTCGCCGACCTTCTCAAAGGCGTCGGCGAGCATCTTGCCGACATCCTTGTCGTTGTTGGCGGAGATGGCCGCAACAGAGGCCTTCTCGTCGCGCGACTTGACCTTCTTGGATTGCGCCTTGATCGAAGCCACCGCGGCTTCCACCGCAGCGTCCACACCATTGCGCAGCGCAATCGTGTTCACGCCCGTGGCCAGGTAGCGCAGGCCTTCGTTGAAGATCGCGGAGGCCAACACGGTTGCGGTGGTGGTGCCATCGCCGGCGACATCGTTGGTCTTGTTCGCTACTTCGAGCACGAGCTTGGCGCCCATGTTTTCGAAGGGGTCCGCCAGTTCGATTTCCTTCGCCACCGACACGCCGTCCTTGGTGACGTGCGGCGCACCGAAGGACTTGGCGAGGATGACGTTGCGACCTGCCGGGCCGAGCGTGACGCGCACGGTCTTGGCGAGTTTCTCGATGCCTACGCGCATCTTGGCGCGGGCGTTGTCGTCAAACAGAATCTGCTTTGCCATGGTGTTGTGTGTGTGCTGGGGGTGTGGTGTCTGGTTTGTTTGACAGTCAGGTATGGATCAGAAATCCATCCCGCCCATGCCTCCCATGCCGTCCATGTCCTCGCCCGGACCGCCACCCTTGGGAGCCTTCTTGGGCTCGGGCTTGGTGGCAATCAGTGCATCGGTGGTCAGGAGCAGCGTGGCTACGCTGACGGCATTGTTGAGAGCCGACTTGGTGACCTTGGCGGGGTCGACGATGCCCGCGGCGAGCATGTCGCAGTACTCGCCCTTGTGAGCGTCAAAGCCCCACGACTCCTTCTTCTCGCGCTGGATCTTGTGCGCGACGACGGTGCCATCGTGACCGGCGTTGTCGGCGATCTGCATCACCGGACGCGCCAGTGCTTCGTGCAGCAGCTCGAGGCCGATGACGTAGTCTTCGTCGTCGGTGTGCTTCTTCGCCAACTCGAGGATGACTGCACGCGCGCGCAACAGCGCCGTGCCGCCGCCCGGCAGGATGCCGCCTTCGATCGCCGCACGCGTGGCGTGCAGCGCATCTTCGATCAGAGCCTTGCGCTCCTTGACTTCCGTGTCGGTCGCGCCGCCCACGTTGATCTGCGCAATGCCGCCCGTCAATTTGGCGAGACGCTCTTGCAGCTTCTCGCGGTCGTAGTCCGAAGTCGTCACGGCGACTTGCGCGCGGATCTGGGCCACGCGGGCTTCGATCTCCTCACGCTTGCCGGCGCCGCCGACGATGGTCGTGTTGTCGTTGTCGACCGTGACACGCTTGCAGGTGCCGAGATCGCGCAGCGTGAGCTGGTCGAGTTCGACGCCCAAGTCCTTCATCACAGCCTTGGCACCGGTCAGCGCGGCGATGTCTTCCAGCATCGCCTTGCGACGATCGCCGTAGCCAGGCGCCTTGACAGCGCAGGTTTGCACGATGCCGCGCAGCTTGTTCACCACGAGCGTGGCGAGAGCTTCGCTCTCGACATCTTCGGCGATGATCACGAGCTGCTTGCCAGCTTGCTTGACCTTCTCCAGCAACGGCAGGAGCTTCTGGATCGAGCTGATCTTCTGCTCGTACACGAGCACCAGCGGCTTCTCGAACACGACTTCCATCGTGTTGGGCTGGTTGACGAAGTGCGGGCTCAGGAAGCCGCGGTCGAACTGCATGCCTTCGACCACCGTGACTTCGGTCGTCAGCGTCTTGCCGTCTTCAACGGTGATGACGCCATCCTTGCCGACCTTCTCCATCGCATCCGCGATCAACTTGCCCACTTCGGGATCGTTGTTGGCGGAGATCGTGGCAACTTGACGGATCTCGTCATTCTTGCCGACCTTCTTGGCCATCTTGTCGAGACGCTCGGTCACGGCAGCGGCGCCGTCCTTCATCGCCTTCGTCAGGCGCGAGGGGTGAGCACCTGCGGTGACGGCGCGCAGACCGGCAGTGAAGACCGCCTCGGTCAACAGCGTCGCGGTCGTGGTGCCATCGCCAGCCACATCGCTGGTCTTGCTGGCCACTTCCTTGACCAGCTGGGCGCCCATCTGCTCGTAGGGATCCTGCAATTGGATCTCTTCGGCGACGGTGACGCCGTCCTTGGTAACAGTCGGTGCACCCCAGCCCTTGTCGAGGATCGCGTTGCGACCGCGCGGGCCGAGGGTGGTGGTGACGGCTTTGGCGAGCTTCTCTACGCCGCGGCGGATTGACTCGCGGGCGTCGGCTTCGAAGACCATCTGCTTGGCCATGAGTGACGAGCTTTCTGTGGTGCGTCTTGCTGCGATGGGGTAGTCGTGCCCTCGATGGCTGCGGCAGGGGACTGCGCAGGGCATCCGGGCGCGCTCCCGTGTGCAAGAAGAGTGCCGACTTGAGTGGAATCGATAAGTATCTGCTAGGTAGCGACTTAGGTGCGGGTCTTCGCGTGGTGGGCCTTCTGCCATGTTGGCAGTCTTCGGGCCAGTGATGCTCTCCACCTGCCAAGGAGGCAGAACGCGGTCCAAAGTGTAGGCTCCTGCCTATGCTCCTCGGCTTCCTCGCCCTCGCCCAAGTCACACTCGCGATCGACACTGCCGCCGGGCAGGGGAGCGCGCAGCCTCTGTTGCAACCCGTGACGGCCATTGAGTCCTCGGCCTTGTTGTTGCGCTTGGGCGGCCAGGAAGGGCCGCTGAGCAGTCCCGCGGGCGAGCGCTTTGAGCTCCTCAGCGCCAGTGGTGAGCAAGTCCAAGGCGGGTTGGGCTCCAGCGATGAGGAGACCCTCGTGGTCGAGCTGGCGGGCGGCGTGTTCGTGCCCTTCGCCATCGACGGGCTGCGCGAGTTGCGCCATGCGCAGCGTGCAGCGGACTTGGTGTTGGATCGCCCCAGCGAAGGCGATCGCGTGTGGCGCGTGCGCGGCACGGGTGTCGAGCGCATTGATGGTGCCTTGGTTGGTTTCGCCGGCGATGCGTTGGTCTTCGAGGGCGCTGCGGTCGGCGAGTTCCAGGTCGCGTTCAGCGAGCTCGCGGGCTTGGTGGTCGAAGGCCTCGGCTCGCCATCGACTGTCAAGCAAACTGGCACGCAGGTGCTCGTCGACCTCAACGATGGCTCGCGCTTGAGCGGCTTGTTCGAGCGCTTGGATGCCAAGTCGTTGAAGCTGATGCGGCGCGGCAGCGCGCTGGAGTTGCCCACGCAGTTGGTGGCTCAACTCCTGCCTGATGACGGGCGTGCGCGTTGGTTGTCGGCCTTGCGTGCCACCAAGACGGAGGCAGCGCGCCCGTTCGGTGATGACGCTGGCATGGTGTGGTACCCGCGCATGGATCGCGCCATCGGTGGTGGCTTGCTGCGGTGCGCCGGCGAGCGTCATGCGCGTGGTGTGGGCATGCTTTCGCCTTCGCGCGTGGAGTACGCCTTGGATGGCTCGCTGACGCGCTTGCGCGGAGCGTGCGGATTGGATGACTCCGTGCTCACGACGCCCTTGCGTCCGGTGGCGCGCGCGTTGGTGGAGCTGGATGGCAAAGTCGTTTGGGACAGCGGGCCTTTGGCGGCTGGAGCTGCGCCTAAAGCACTGGATGTGCCGCTCAACGGCGCCAAGACGCTGGCCTTGGTGGTCGTGGATCACGACGGCTCGTTCGCCGGCGATCGCGTGGATTGGCTCTCGCTCTTGTTGGTGCGCTAGCCGCGCACGAGCGAGCGGTAGTACACACCGCGATCACCGCCCAGACGCTTGGCTTCGCGCAAGGCCATCTCGGCGTGCGCGCGCAGCGTTTCGGGGGAACACGGCTGGCCCGGGTCATAGCTTTCAAAGCCAATGCTGGTGCTCACGAGGACATCATCGGGTACTCCGTCGATGCGTCCGGTCACACCACGAATGCGATCGCGCAAGCGCACGACCACATGGGCCGCGTCCACTTTGCTGGTGTAGGGCAACACCACTGCGAACTCGTCACCACCCAAGCGCCCAGGCACGTCTTCGGTGCGCAGCGCGTGCCGGATGGCCTCGCCGACTTTGCTGATCACCTTGTCGCCGACCACATGGTCGTAGCGCTTGTTGATCTGCCCGAACTTGTCGAGATCCAAGAGCACGAAGGCCAGCTCGTGACGATGCCGCAGCGCAGCAGAAAGATGCTGCAGCAAGCGTTCATGGAACGCGCGCGGACGCAGCAGGCCCGTGCGTTCGTCATAGAAAGCCGCTTGTCGCAAACGCTCGACATCCGCTTGCCGGCGACTTGAGTCCAGCAGACGCTCGATGCGCAAGCGCGTCTCGGCACCGGTGGCGCGTCGATGCAGCAGGTCCACGCTGCCTCCATCCATCTGCTTGAGCGTGTCGAGAGCGGGATCGAGGCGCTCATGATCCGCTACGAGCAGCAGGGGCACGCTGCCCTTCGGCAGGGCCTCCAACACGCCCATCGTTTCGGCCGCGCCGCCTTCGACCAACGGGTCAAGGACCACCAGCCCAGGCCGTTCCAAAGCGGCCGCGCGGCGCGATTCGCGCAACGAACGCGTCACCACCACGCGCAAACCAGCCGTCTCCAAGCTGGCCAAACGCTCCGCCAGCCCCGCGCCGCGGTGGTCGCAAACTAGGATAAGAGGCGTGGACGGCAGCACGGTGCGCAGGGTCTGGTGAGGGCTCTATAAGCCCAAAAGCGCGTCAGAACGGGCTATTTTGGGTACCGAATACTACCCCTCCCGGCGAGTAGGGGGGCCAGCTTCCGTGGCGGCCATGCGGGATTCCCAGCTTGGCACCCTTCCTGGCTTGCATGGAGGCCCCGCTCGGATAGACTGTTTGCCCCTGAAGTCGCGTCCTAGCCATGGTGGTTAGGGTGTGCGTTCAGGCGACCCCGGTGGCCGCAGCCACCGCGTGCGACGATCCGCCGAGGATCGACGCTCGTCTTCACTCGGCAGCAGACCGCCGCCCAGCTTGTGCTGCGCGTTGGTATCTGCGACATCCCGACCCACACTCGAGCACGAGCACACACACTCGGCCCGAGCGAACTCGACGCCTTGCGTCGCGACTGCTTCGCAGCTGGACCTTGTCCGTGCGAAGGAGCAGCGAGGCCCAGGTGCTCAGCGAGTCACATCACGACATCGAGCCACGAAACGACATGCAGACTCTAGACGTCCAACAACTGATCGACGCCGGCGCCCACTTCGGCTGCCGCGTTTCCCGCTGGAACCCGAAGATGCGCCCGTACATCCACGGTCGCCGGAACCAGATCCACATCATTGACCTGCGCGAAACCCTCAAGGGCATCATCCGCGCGCAGAACTTGCTCTACCACCTCGCGGCCGAAGGCTCCTCGATCTTGTGGGTCGGTACCAAGCGCCAAGTGAAGGGCGTCATCACCGAAGCCGGCCAGCGCACGGGCATGCCGGTGTGCACCGAGCGTTGGATCGGTGGCACGTTGACGAACTTTGGTGTCATCCGCACGCGCCTCAAGCGCTTGGAAGAACTCGAGAAGATCCAAGAGTCGGGTGGCGACGGCCAGTTCAGCAAGAAGATGCTGTCGAGCCTGCGCCGCGAGCAGCGCAAGATCATGCGCAACCTCGGTGGCATCCGCGAGATGACCTCGATGCCGGGCGCCATGGTTGTGGTTGACCCCGCGCGCGAAGCGAACGCTGTCAAGGAAGCGCGCAAGATGGGTCTCGTGGTGATCGGTCTGCTCGACACGGACTGCGATCCCAGCGATGTCGACATCGTCATCCCGGGCAACGACGACGCGCTCAAGTCGGTGCGCTTGTTGTTGGGCGAGCTGTTGCGCTCGGTGGAAGAAGGCGCTGCCAACCATCGTGATCGCATGGCTTCCATGGGCGTGGCCGAGAAGCATGACGGCGCCGACGAAGGTCGTCCGGGTGACGAACCGCGTCCGACGCGTGGCAACCGTCTGCCGGAAGGCGGCCGCGGTGGCCGTGGTGGTGGTGGTCGTGGCCGCGGTCCGCGCGGTGGTGGTGACGAAGCTGCAGCGGACGAAGCCGCTAGCTGAGTCTGTCCTGAATATTTGACACACCTGAATTCAAGACACAAAGACCAAGGAACAAAGACCATGGCAGAGATCACTGGTGAAATGGTCCGTCGCCTGCGGGAACGCACGGGCGCCGGCTTGATGGAGTGCAAGCGTGCACTCGAGACCGCGGGCGGCAACGAAGAAGTCGCCGTCGACAACTTGCGCAAGTCGGGCCTCAAGACGGCCGAGAAGAAGGCCGGTCGCGAGATGTCCGAAGGCCGCGTCAAGTCCTACATCGCACCGGACGCTCGTTCGGGTGCGTTGGTGGCGTTGACTTGCGAAACCGACTTCGTCGCGCGCAACCAAGAGTTCGAAGTGTTGCTGGCCGATGCGGCCAAGCTCGCTGCGGACACGCATTGCAGCGATGCAGCCGCTCTCGCGGGTGCTGCCTACAAGGGCTCGACGCTGGGCGAGACCATCAAGCTGATGGTCGGCAAGATCGGCGAGAACATCTCGGTCGGCAAGGCTGCCGCGTACACCAACGCGAGCGGCTTTGTGGGCTGCTATGTGCACCACGACGGCAAGAAGGCCGCGATCGTGTCGGTCAAGACGACCGGCGATCAAGCCAAGGCCGTGGCGATGCTCAAGGAGCTTTCGATGCACATCGTGTTCTCGAACCCCGTGGCTCTCAGCCGCGCGGAAATCGACGCCGACAAGGTGCAGCGCGAGCGCGAGATCTACCTCGAAGAAGTGAAGAGCAAGCCGGCCGACATCCAAGAGAAGATCGTGGCGGGCAAGCTGTCGGCGTTCTACGCCCAGTGGGTGCTCCCCGAGCAGCGTTGGTTCGCCGACGAGTCCAAGACGGTGCAACAAGCGCTCGAAGCCGAACTCGGCAAGGGCGCCACCGTCGAAGGGTTCGCGCGCTTCCAAATCGGCGGCTGAACCCGTCGCTTGCGACTCCTTTGCGCGGTCGCTGCGGATGCCCTCCGCAGCGACCGCGTGCATTGCAGGGCAGGGGACGCTAGTCTCGGACTCCCGAGATGAGCACCGCACGCACGCAGCCCTTTCAGCGCATCCTTCTCAAACTATCGGGGGAGGCCCTCGGCGACGCGAAGGCCGGACATGGGTTATCTCCCGAGTCGGTGCTTGGCGTGGCCAAGCAAGTCGCACGCGTGGCCCAAAACGGCTGCGAAGTCGCCATCGTGTGTGGTGGCGGCAACATCTTGCGCGGCGCCGAGTTCTCCAAGATCGGTGGTTCGCGTGCGTCGGCGGACTACATGGGCATGTTGGGCACGGTGATCAACGCCCTCGCGCTCTCGGAGGCCATCGAAGCGCAAGGTCTGCAGACGCGCGTCATGACCGCGCTCGAGATCCACGCAGTGGCTGAGCCCTTTGTGCGCCGCAAGGCCCTCGCGCACCTCGAGAAGGGGCGCGTGGTGTTGCTCGCCGCAGGCACCGGCAATCCCTTCTTCACGACCGACACAGCCGCCGCCTTGCGCGCGACCGAGCTCGGCTGCGAAGTGTTGCTAAAGGCCACCAAGGTGGATGGCATCTATGATGCCGACCCCAAGAAGGTCGTCGACGCCACTCGCTTTGAAGAACTCACGTACATGGATGTGTTGTCGCGCGGCCTGAAGGTCATGGACGGCACAGCCATCACTCTGGCGATGGAAAACCGTCTACCAGTGGTCGTTTTCAACATGTTCACCGAAGGCAACCTCGAACGCGTGGTGCGCGGGGAAGCCATCGGCACTCGGATCCGGAGCTAGAACCATGACGAGCCAACAGATCCTCAAAGACACGCGCGAGAAGATGGACAAGTCGCTGGCCCACTTGGTGGACCAACTGCGCCAAATCCGCACCTCCCGCGCTTCACCGGCCCTGGTCGAAAGCATCCGCGTCGACTACTACGGCACGATGAGCCCCCTCTCCCAGGTGGCCCAAATCTCCGTCCCCGAGCCGCGCCAACTGGCCCTCAAGCCCTTCGACGCGTCCATGCTCAAGGAGATCGAGAAGGCGATCCAGAAAAGCGATCTGGGCGTGACCCCTCAATCCGACGGCAAAGTCCTGCGTTTGACGATGCCGCCGCTATCTGGTGACCAGCGCAAGAAGTACGCCGCGCGCGTGAAGGACCTCTCCGAGGAGGCGCGGGTGTCGATGCGCAATACGCGCCGCGATGAGAATAAGCGGGCGGATGCGTTGTTGAAGGATTCGAAGATGACGGAGGATGAGCACAAGAAGTGCATTGAGGATATTCAGAAGTGTTTGAAGGAGTTTGAGGACAAGGTGACGCAGGCGTTGGATAGGAAGACGGCGGAGGTCATGGAGACCTGATTCGATACTGGCCCAGACCAGTGTGCACACTCAGGGCTGCGGAACTCTCCGCGGCCCTCTTTCTT
>CAIKQM010000384.1 GCA_903829565.1 uncultured Planctomycetota bacterium | reverse complement strand
CTGACTGCAATGATGGCTGCCCCAACGATGTAGCGAAGACGGCACCTGGCGCATGTGGCTGTGGCGTGGCGGATGTGGACACGGACAACGACGGCACACTCGACTGTGTCGATGGTTGCCCCAACGATCCGCTGAAGACGAACGCTGGCGCGTGCGGCTGCGGTGTGGCCGACACGGATGCCGACGGCGACGGCGTTGCTGACTGCAACGACGGCTGCCCGAACGACACAGCGAAGACCTCGCCGGGCACATGCGGCTGTGGCGTCGCGGACGTCGACACGGACAGCGATGGTCTCGCGGACTGCGTCGACAACTGCGATCAGCTCGTGAACCCTGCCCAAGCCGACGCCGACAATGACGGCCTAGGCGATGCGTGCGACAACTGCGCCTCCGTGCCGAACCCGACGCAGGCAGACTGTGACCAGGACAACCTTGGGGATGCCTGCGCCATCGCCGCCGGTGCGCCGGACTGCGACAGCAACACCATCCCGGACTCGTGCGATCTGGCGGCCGGCACGGCCACGGACCTCAACGCAAATGGTCGTCTGGACGCGTGCGAGCTCGATGGAGGTACGCCGTTCTGCTTCGGCGACACGGGCTGCCCCTGCGGGAACACCTCGCCGGTGGGCGGTTGCCGCAACTCGACCGGCGTGGGGGCCGTGCTGACGGGTGCTGGCCGGACGCAGGTATCTGCCGACCAGCTGGTCCTGACAGTGGTGGGCCTGCCCCAAGCCGGGTCGGGCGCCTCTTCGGCCTTGTTCTTCCAAGGCAACAGCGCCACCGCCACGCCCTTTAAGGATGGCCGACTCTGCTTGGCAGGCGGCATTGTGCGCTTGAAGACGCGCGTCGCGGCCAGCTCCAGCGCGAGCTATCCGCTGGCGGGGGAACCGGCCATTTCCGTGCGCGGCGCCGTGCCGACTCTGGGAGCCGCGCGCCAGTACCAAGTCTGGTACCGCAACGCGATTGGACCTTGCGGAACGGGCTCGAATTTGAGCAACGCAGTGGGCGTTGTTTGGGTTCCCTGAGCTCGGGAGCGGAAGGCGGCTCAGGCTTCCTGTACATGGGGGTCTGAGCTGCGCTAACGCTTTGCAAACTGGTGAGTTAGTCGATTATGCCCAGCCGTGCACGCTTCTTTGTCATTTTCTAACAACTTGCATTTTGGAAAATCGGTTACTTTCAAGGGCGTGGCTTCAGATTCTCTGAGGGCACACCCTCGTTTCGTCCGAAACAGCCCAACGCGGAGCCCCCGCTCCGCGATGCAGCAAGCACCAGAACCCCTCGCCCTAGATCTCCTGTGCCGACGCATTCCCTAATCAGGGATACGACAGCACCAAACGCACCTACGCGCTTGACGTGGAGGTCTGAGTCGATCTCGAGACTCAGCCAAAATCACCATGAAGAACGAACGCTTCCTCACGCGATTCCTCTCCGCTTCGACCACGACGAACACGTCTCAACCGGGACGCACTCGCGTGTTGGCAACTTGGCTTTTGTCTCTCTGCTTTGGTGCAGCAGCTGCGCATGCAGAACCTGCTAGCGCAAGCGCGCTGGATCTCGGTGTCAGCGGTTCGGCTGTAGCGCCGACCTGCCCCGGTGGTTCCAACGGCTCCATCGACTTGACGGTGTCCGGCGGCACGGCGCCTTACTCCTTCACATGGTCCAACGGTGCCACCACGGAAGACCTCAGCGGTCTTGCGGCCGGTACTTACACAGTCACTGTCCTGGATTCGCTCGGTGCGTCGGGGGGCGCATCGGTGACCGTGTCGGCGGGGGTCGATACGCAAGCACCGGTGATTGATGACTGCGCGCCTGAGCTGAAGGCGAACTCGAACACGAGCTGCCTCGCGACCCTGCCTGACTTGACGGCGTCGCTGACGGTCTCGGACAACTGTGGCGTTGTGTCGGTGATCCAGACCCCGGCCCCGAGCTCGCAGCTCTTGGCGGGTGTGCACGTGGTGACCCTGACGGCCGCGGACGCCGCGGGCAACACGGCAAGCTGCACGACCACCTTCACGGTGCACGACTTCCGTCTGCCGACGATTTCGGCCTGCGCGCCGGCCCAGACTCTGTCGGTGGGTGCCAATGGCACGGTGGCCTTGCCGGACTTCACCGCCTCGGCGACGGCAACGGACAACTGCGGCGTCACTGCGCGCACGCAAAGCCCGGCCGCGGGTACGGTCGTTGGCCTGGGCGTGACGAGCGTCACGGTCACCGTGGCGGATGCCGCGGGTAACACGGCCGCGTGCACGACGAGCTTCACGGGCATCGATACAACGGGCCCGGACATCTCTTCGTGTGGTCCGACGCAATCCGCTAACGCCGGTGCTTCGTGCACGGCGACGGTGCCGGACTTCACCGCAGGTGTGGTCGCGACGGACAACATCACCGCCGCCAACGCGCTGGTGGTGACGCAGTCGCCGATCGTGGGCACCGCGCTGCCGAAGGGCGCGAACGCCATCGTGTTGACGGTCGCTGACGCCGCCGGCAACACCTCCACCTGCACAGCGACCTTCCAGGTCAACGATGTGACGGCCCCGAGCATCACGACCTGTGCGACAGCTCAGACGGTCAGCGTGGACGGTACCTGCTTCGGTACCGTTCCTGCGTTTACGGCGGGTATCGTGGCGGCGGACAACTGCAGCGCAGCGGGTGCGCTGGTTGTGACGCAATCGCCGGCCATCGGCGCAGCCCTTGGTCTCGGCACGCACACCATCACCGTGACGGTGAAGGACGAGTCGAACAACGCCGCGACCTGCACCACGAGCCTGACGGTGGTGGACCTCACGCCGCCGACGATCACGTGTGCGCCCGGCACCGTCACGCTGACGGCGCCCTGCAGCGGTTTGTTGGGTGACCTGACCTCGCTCGCCACGACCGACGACAACTGCGTCGGCACGATCACGGTCACGCAGTCTCCGGCCGCGACGACGACGGTGGTCCCCGGTACGACTTCGGTCACGCTGACGGCGACCGATGCCGCCGGTAACACGAACAGCTGCACCGTCGCCGTGACGGTGGTGGGTTCGGCTGCGCCGAGCGTGACCTATGTCGACGATGATTGGTCTGCCCTTGCCGCTGGCGTCGATCCCGATGGCGCTGGCTCGGCCGTGGCCATGGGCTGCGATGCGTTCGCCACCATGCAAGCCGCAATCAATGCGGTGGGCGCTGGCGGCACGGTGAATGTGGCCGCGGGTAGCTACTCGGAAGACATCGACATCACGAAGGCTCTGAGCCTCGTGGGTCCGAACTCGACCATCAACCCGAACACGGGTGTGCGCGCGGCGGAAGCCTTCGTGTACCCGGCGACGAACAACCCGGGCTTCGGCAAGCTGTTTGCCGTCACGGCCAGCAACGTCAGCATTGCCGGCTTCACGATTGACGGTGACAACTTGGCGCTGGCGGGCGGTGCTGCGTTCGGCGGCGTGGACTCCAACTGTGCGCGTGCGCTGCGTACGGAAAACCGTGCGGCCACATTGCGCCCGGTGGTGAGCGGCATCGTCTT
>CAIKQM010000383.1 GCA_903829565.1 uncultured Planctomycetota bacterium | reverse complement strand
GCTGCATGTGCAGGAGTTGCGCCGTGGCCGCTCCGATGGGCCCGATCCCGGCCCTTGGCTCGTCTCGGTGGCTCAGTCGCAAGCGCGTTGGACTTTGCAGCAGCTGTTGCAAGTGGGTGCGCGCGACAATGTGCTGGCACGCTTGGAATCAGGCGAGCTGGGTGACATGGGTGTCGCCGCAGCGCGACAACTGCGCAGCGCTTGGAGCGTGGATGGCGCTGGTACGGACGCCAACTGGACCTCGATGGCCCAGCGCTTGGAAGCGCGCCTGGAAGAGTCCGCGGGGATTGAACCGTGGCTCGACAGCGAGCGCGCGCTGTTGCATGTGGTGGCCTTGGGTGGTGAACCCTTGGTGAATCTTGCAGCCGCAGCACAAGGATTGGGCGCGATCGACCCGCAGGCCGTGCTCGCCGCGCTGCCGCTGCCGGAACACCCCTTCCCGCACTTGCCGGTGCTGCAAGAGATCGAACTCGCGCGCGCCTGCAAGGCCACTGCCCTGTCGGGAGCTTTGCGCCAAGATGCCGGTGTCTTCCTAGCTGGGCTGCGCGGCGCCATCGCCTTGTCAAAACTTCATGACAACCCGGACTGGCTGACGGCCGGCGTACTCCACACCGCCCATGCAGAGAATCTGTGCAGCCTCTTGGAGCTGTGCATCTCTGTCATGCCGCGCGAGTGGGACTTGACCGAAGCGGAAGGCGCCTTGGGCGGGCTGCGCTTGCGCGAAGCTGCGCGGCGCAGTGTGGTTGGCGAGCGCGCCTTTGGTTTGCGCGTTTGGGAGCACTTTATGCCCGGCGACGAACAGGCCACGGGCTGGTGGGACAGTTGGATCGCGAGCATGTGGCTCTGGAGTGACAAGGCCGCTTACCTGGAGCGTTTCCAAACGACCCTCAACCAGTTGCGCAGTGAAGCCCACCAACGCACCGGCACAACCGCGCCTGCGCCGCAGTGGTACCTAGTGCGCACTCGCTTGCTGCTGCCGCCGTTGTCCAACTTTGTGGACACCGCCGATCATGCGGAAGCGCGCACACGCTTGGCGCAAGGAGCCTTGGTGGCATGGCGCGGTGGCGCCAAAGACGCTCTACCGTGGTTTGCAGCGAGCGTAGATCCCTATGACGGCAAGCCGATGCGCGTCGCCATCAACGACACAGGGCTCGTGCAGCTGTGGTGCACAGGCCCTGATCGACGCGACGATGACGGCACGCTCGCTCAGGATGTCGTCTGGCGCATGCACTTGCGCTAACTGGCGCTCACCGTCGTCTTGAGAATGCACTGCTCGGCATAGTCGATGCCGGCGGGCGTACGGGAACCGTGCCAGGACAAGTACTCGCCGTCGACAATCAGGAAGCGCTCGGCAGACCAGCCGGTCGCGGCCGCCAACTCGGCGATGTGCTTGGACTCGAAGGGAAACGGCTCGGTCGACAAGTACACTTGACGCGGTGCCAACTTGACCAACTCGGCCACGCTAGTCTCGGGGTAGCGCTCGGTGTGGGCGCCAAACACATTCACGCCGCCCGCTTGCTCCAACAACGCGGAAGCGAACGTATCGGCGTTGACCGACATGTACGGCTTGCGCCAGACCAGGTAGGCAAAGGTCACCCGCGAGCGGTCTACGGCTGCCTTGCGCACACGGCGCGCACGAGCCTCGATGTCAGCTGCGATGGCTTCGCCCTCCGCGCGCCGATCAAGGGCCGCAGCGATGGAACGCACCATGGCGGCTGTCTCCTCGCAACCACGCGGCATCGTGGCATGCACGGGAATGCCGGCTTCACCCAAGGCGCG
>CAIKQM010000382.1 GCA_903829565.1 uncultured Planctomycetota bacterium | reverse complement strand
CCTTGGGGGTAGGGAGCCGGACAGGGGCGCCCTCCGAAGAGGTTTTCGGACGGACTGCGCACCGCTCCATCACAAGGTTTACGACCTTGGGCCCGCGAAGGTCGGGACTACTCTTCAACTACCGGCCAATGCGGAGCTTACGGCTACGACACCTGAATGACTTCCACCGGGCATTGCGTACGTGCTTCTTCCAACTGCTCGGCCACCTTGGGGGCCGTCGCCTGCGTCAAGGCATCACCCTTGACGACGCAGACCTCACCCAAAGGCACATGAAAGATCTCGGGGCAGAGATCCTCACACAGGTTGCAGGAGATGCAGCCCTCTTCGATCCAGATGCGGCGGACGGTCATGGCGCGGTGATTATCGGACGCTACGCCCACAATCGTACGCCAACGGGAGACTTTTTGGCGGACTTTTCAGTCCGACGCGAGCTCCCGTGCGGATGCTTGGTAGCCTCTCGCCTCCAAGGCCACCTCATGCCGCAACCGTACGTCGAAATCACCCGTCGCGAAGAGTTCAGCGCCTCGCACCGGCTCCATAACCCGGCCTTGTCGGATGCCGACAACCGCACCGTCTTTGGCATCTGCAACAACCTGTACGGGCATGGCCACAACTACGCCTTCGAGGTCACCCTCGGCGGCCCCGTGCCGGTGATGTCGGGCATGGTGATGGACCTCAACATCCTGATGCGGATCCTGAAGACCGAAATCGTCGAGCAGGTGGACCACAAGCACCTGAACCACGATGTGGCCTGGCTGCAGGGCAAGGTCACCACCGCCGAGAACATCGCGGTCTCGATTTGGGAGCGCATCGCGCCGCACTTGGCGCAACACCCGGGCTCGAAGCTCGTCAAGGTGCGCGTGTTCGAGAGCCGCGACAACTTTGTGGAATACCGGGGACAGACAGCATGAGTGACCACGCCGCAAACCCCAAGTTGGCCGAGCTGGTCCAGCACATGCTGGCCGAGCTGGGCGAGGACGCGTCACGGCAAGGCCTGCAGCGCACGCCCGAGCGCGTGGCCAAATCGCTCGCTGAATTGACCTCCGGCGCCACCCAAACGGTGGCCGATGTGGTCGGCCAAGGCGTGTTCGACGAAGACTGCTCGGAGATGGTCGTCGTCAAGGACATCGAGTTCTACAGCCTTTGCGAGCATCACATGTTGCCGTTCTTCGGCCGCGTGCATGTCGCTTACATCCCTGACGGCAAGATCATCGGCCTGTCCAAGATCCCGCGCATCGTGGATGTCTTCGCGCGCCGCCTCCAAGTTCAGGAGCGCATGACAGTGCAGATCGCCGAGGCGCTGCAAGAAGTGCTCGCGCCGGAAGGTGTGGGCGTCGTCGTCGACGCCAGCCACCTGTGCATGATGATGCGCGGCGTGCAAAAGCAAAACAGCTCGACCACGACCTCGTGTTTGTTGGGTCGCTTCCGCACCGACCCGCGCACGCGCAGCGAGTTCCTCGACCTCGTGCACGCGATCAAGCGCTAAGGCACCCGAGCGCTAGAAGCGCAGCTCGTCCACGTTCGTGTCGCGCGGCGCGCACCACGCTTGGTAGACCGCTTCCGCGATCTGCTCGGGCTTCATCATCTGGGCGCGATCCCACGCGCCCGCGACATTGCCAGCACCAGGCACCTTGTCCCAGATGGGCGTGTCGACTTGCGGCGGATACACGGTCGTGACGCGCACGCCCTTGGGTGCCAAGTCCAAGCGCAACGCATCGGAGAAACCGCGCAGCGCGTACTTGGACGCACAGTACGCCGTGTTGCCCGGGAAGGCCTGCAGCGCCGCAACCGAAGCGATGTTGAAGATGTGCGCGTGTTCCGCTTCGAGCAGCGCATCGAGCGCTTCGTGCGTCACAAAGAACGGGCCGTTGACATTGACCTCGATGTGACGACGCCATGTGGCGAGGTCCATCTTGTCGAAAGGCTTGATGTCGAACACGCCTGCGTTGTTGACCAACACATCCAAGGCACCGCCGGTGTACTCGACCGCGCGCCACACAGCGGCTTCCACCGAACCGTGGTCCGCCACATTCATCTGTTGCGCCCGCGCGCTGCCGCCGGCGGCTTCGATCTCGGCCACCAACGAGTCCAGCTCGGACGAGGTGCGCGCCGCCACAGCGACCTTGGCACCGGCACGCGCGAATCGTAGTGCGATGGCACGGCCAATGCCGCGCCCAGCGCCCGTCACAAGGACTCGGGGTTGGGTCATGCCAAACAGTATCGGCCGATTCGCCTCAGAACGCTAGCGTGGCGCCGAGAGCGACGAAGTTGTTGTCCTGTCCGCCTGCGTTGGCGTCTTCGATGCTGAAGTAGTTCAGCTGCCACTTGAGGTCATGGCCGCTGATGTACTTGTTCACTCCCAACAACCACTGCGTGCGGTTGGGCTGTGTAGCGGACTCTTCATCAAAGTCTTCGTAGCGCACGGCCGCTTCCCAGCTGTCAAGGAACAGCCAGCTCGCCGTCGCGGTCCAGGGCGTGGTCCCGCCCTCCAAACCCAAGCCACCGCCACCCGGGACGAACGGATCGTCATAGCCATCCCCGTAGTCGACGACTTCCAACTGCAGCGCAAACGGCTTCCAAGTCAGCGCCAGGTCGGCTGCGTAGGCCGAACGATCTTCATCCAGGCCAGCGTCATAGCTGGAGGCCACGCCCACATTCACAGCGACCTCGTCAGCCGCGCCATAGGCACCCTCGGAGTCGGGCACCGGGCTCCCCAGCACATCCCATTCGAGTCGCACCGTAGAGCGCAGCTTGTCGCCATTCTGGTCGCTGCCATTTTGCTGGCACATGCGCAGGCGAATGCCGTCCCAGTTGTTGTCGATGCGGAAGCCGTAATCGCGCCCCGGCACGGTCCAGAGGATGGCGTTGCGCGTACGCGGGATGAACAGGTTCGTGTTCTCCGGCAGCAGCGATGTGCGCAAGAACGGCGCGCGCATGCGGCCAAAGTACAGCACCGCTTTGCCCCACAGGCGACGGCCGATCCACGCTTCGATCAGCTCACCTTGGCCAGAGGCGAAGTCCATCGCCACCGAGTAGGTGTAGACCTCATTGGTGCCGCCCACCGAGAGGCGCACATTCTCCAAGATGAAGCCATTGAGCTCATCATCCAACGTGCCGTCCGAATCGATGTCGATCGGTTCGCTGGAACTGTCGTAGCTCGCGCGCACAAAACCAGCCCAGCGCAGGGCGGACATGTCCGCGGCCGTCAGGTCTTGACGAAGCCCCGCGAGCTCTTGGTCGAGCGTCACCCAGTCAGCGGAGGCAGGTGTGGCACAGATGGCGATGGCAGCGAGCAGCATGGTGTGTCTGCAGAATGCCGTTCCTCGAGTTGGGATTCCACCGTCTCGAGTCTTCAGATAACAATTCTTCAGGCGCCAAAAAACCGCGAGGGCCCCGCGCCGCGCGCGAAGCCCTCGTTCGTCCTGCAATGCTGCAGGTCAGCGGTGTCGACGATCAGAACGCGATCGTCGTCTCGAAGACGATTTCGTCTTCGGCTTGCGAAGCGTCGTCGGCGTCTTGCGTGATGTACAGCAGGCCCCACTTCATGTTGTGGCCGCTGACGTAGTAGCTGATGCTGCCGCTAGCCTGGGTGAAGTTGTTGGCTTCGTCCAGATCTTCGTAGCGGAGGGCGGCTTCCCAGTTGTCGGTGATCAGGAAGCTGGCGGTGACGTCCCACGGCATCGTGTCGCCCGTCAGGGCCACATCGCCGTTGTTGAAGCCTTCTTCGATGGAGACCATTTCGCCCGACACGGCGAAGGCACCCATCGTCATGTAGGCTTCGACGCCCCACGAGTTGCCGTTGG
>CAIKQM010000381.1 GCA_903829565.1 uncultured Planctomycetota bacterium | reverse complement strand
CGCACGTGCGCCAAACCGCTCATGTGTTGCAGCGTGGCCGCATGCGGAGTCAGCGCGATCACCTCGGCGCTCGGACGATAGCGCGAGATCAAACGCACCGTGTTGCCCGTCTCGGTGAAGCACACGATCTTCGGCACGCGCAGCGCCTCGGCCGCTTGCACGGCAGCGAGCGCCGTCGCGTTGCTGAAGGTGGCTTCCGCCGCGCGGAACGCGGGACGCGGGATGTCACGGTAACGCTGGCTGGTCTCGACGGCATGCGCGATGCGCGCCATCGTGGCCACAGCGTCAATGGGGTACTGCCCCACCGCGGTCTCGGCCGACAACATCACTGCGTCGGTGCCATCCAGCACTGCGTTGGCCACATCGGTCACCTCAGCGCGCGTAGGCCGCGACGAGGTGATCATCGACTCCAACATCTCGGTAGCCGTGATCGTGAACTTGCCGGCGCGAATCGAGGCTTGGATGATCGACTTTTGGATCAGCGGCAACTGCTCGAGCTCGGCCTCGACGCCCAAGTCACCACGCGCCACCATCACGCCGTCGGTCTCGGCCAACAGCTCGTCCAAGGTGTCGAGTGCCGCCAAGCGTTCGATCTTCGACACCATCAAGGCGCCGGGGCACAGCGCGCGCACGGCGCGGATCTCACTGGCCTTGGCGACGAACGAGATGCCGACCATGTCGACCTGCGCCAAACGCGCGATCTCGAGGTTGGCCTTGTCCTCTTCCGTCGGCAACTCGTAGTGCACCAACGAATCAGGGAAGTGCACGCCCTTGCGATCGTTAACGATGCCGGCGCGCGTCACATGGCCAACGATGGCGTCGGCGCGTACTTCGTCGGCGACCATCTCGCACTGGCCGTCCGCCAACAAGATGCGATGGCCAGGCTGCACCGCTTCAAAGAAGCCGGTGAAGTCAAAGTAGACCTCGCCTTCCTTGGCCGGGCCTTTGCCTTGACGAATCGTCTGCACGGTGCCGCGATCGAGGCGACGAGCGCCGCCATCGAACTTGCCCATGCGCATCTTCGGCCCTTGGATGTCGATCAAGATGCCGACCGCTGCTTGGCGCACTTCGGCCTCGCGGCGGATCTTCTGCACGCGGCGCAAGAAATCGTCGGCCGAACCATGCGACAGGTTCAGGCGCGCCACCGACATGCCTGCTTCGATCAACTCGCCGATGCGATCCTCGGTAGCGGGACCGATGGTGGCGACGATCTTGGTGTGGGCGCGCGGCGGATTGACCGAACGCGGCTTGGAGTAGTCAGGGCTCATGCGGGGCTGGGTGAGCGAGCTCATCGGCGCATCACGCTAACGCAGCGCGGGGCACTTGACGAGACAGCGCGCACGATCCTTTAGGGCTAGTTCTAGGGTTGGTCGAAGTCCTTGCCGAGGATCTTGGCCCGCACATCGAGCCCCAGCGAGCGGCGACGATCGCCGAATACGGCGATCAGCCCCTCACCTAAGGGAGCGATGCGCGGTGCCACACGGTCCCCGACGAAGAGCGTGTCTAGCTCGTTCAACAAGCGCGTGCTCGTGGTCCCAAACATATGCAGAGCACTGGGTTCGATGCGGCGCACCAAGGTCTGATCCAGCCCCGATAGGTCATCTTCCCACGCCACGGCAAAGCTGCCGTCCGCCAAAGTGATGACTTCGGGGAAGTCTTGTTCGTTACCTCGATAGCAGGGCGTCAATTGCGGACCGAGGGGTTTGCCTTGGGCATCGAAGCCTTGCACGCACACATCGCGCAGCAACTCGGCCGGGTGCCCGGAACACCACGCCATCAGGAAGCCACCGGCAGGGTGCGGCGTGAGCGAAGGGTCCCAATCGTTGCCACGGCGCGAGGCTTCGAAGCCGAACTCCGCGCCTTGGCGCTCGAGTGTGGGCCCGAGGAAGCGCGCTCGCAACGTCCAGCCGCGCTCGGCTTCCTTGCCGGAGTGCAAGGTCCACGCGATCACTACGCGGCCATCGCGCAACTGCGTGATCGCAGGGTCCTGCACTTCGTCATTGGCCTCGCTGATGCGGCTGACCACGCTTTGCGGTGCGCCGTCTAGGTCGAGGCGCCGCACCCACGCGCCACCCTTGGGTGCTTGCGTCCACGCGATCGCGTAACCGCTGGGCTTCGAGCCCCGCGCGCCAGCGCGCAGCAACACAGCACTCGGCGGTGAGAGCGTGTCGCCTTCGCCAAGCTCTACCACTTTCGTAGGAGCTCCCTTGAGCGCGCCATCGGGCTGCACGATCTGCGCATAGATGGCCTGCCGCCGATTGTGAATCTGACGCCAGGTGATGCACGCGCCACCATCGGGCTGCACCACGGCCTGCGGTCGATCCGCGGCACCGGGAAGCCCTGCACCGAGGCGCACCTCAGCACCAGTT
>CAIKQM010000380.1 GCA_903829565.1 uncultured Planctomycetota bacterium | reverse complement strand
CTGCGCATCGAAGACTCGACGTGGGAAGCAATGTGTCGCCACGCTGGGCGCTTGTCCAAGTCGGCGCCCCCGCGCGTGCTGGAAGAGGTCCTGCGCTTGTTGCGGTCGGGCACAGCCTTGGGCGCGTTCCGTATGTTGCGTGCCTGTGGCGCGCTGGCGACCATTTTGCCGGCTATCGACGAGTTCTTGGGCGACAAGGACGATGCCGTGTCCGTGGCGCGCGGTGAGACCTTCTGGCGCTTGTTGGAGGCTTTGGATGCCGAGGTGCATCAAGGCACGCAGCCCACGACGGCGGTGCTGATCGCCTTGTTGTATTTGCGCATCGTCGAGCGCGAGTGCGATCCGGATACGCGCTTGGGGCATGGGGCTCCGCCGGACCTGAACCTCGTCACGGCCGAAGTGCTCGAGCCGATTGCGATGCAGACGCGACTCCCCCGCCGCGATGTGGCCCGCGCCCGGCGCGTGCTGACGATGCAGCGCCGCTTCCACCAAACGGCCTCCAAGCGCTTCCGGCCGCTGGTGTTTGCTGCGTCCGAGGAGTTTGAAGAGGCGTTGCTGCTCTTCAAGTTGCGGATTGCGGCCCGCGGGCAGGGCTGGGATATCTACGAGGGTTGGCGCGAACGCCGCGCTCAGGCCTTGGCGGCCCCGCTCGAGGAAGTGACGACCGAGCGCAAGAAGTCCCGCCGTCGCCGCCGCCGTCGTGGTGGCAACCACGGCTAATCGCAGCAGGATCTGCTGATTTCCGACGTGCTCCCTTTGGCGGGGGTATGTTTCTGTGGTTCGACATGACACGACCTTCCGGGGGAACCGGTGGCGTCCGAGGCCTGTGAGGCCCAGGTGTGGAGCGGGAATGCGGTGCCTGCCCACGAAAAAGCCTGTAGGAAGCCACGTCCGGGGCCCCCGCGCGGGGAAGGTTCGGTCGGCGCCAGGAAACTGGACGAGCCCGCCCGTGCGGCGAGGGAGGCCCCCTCGCCGCACGGGCTCCTTTTTGGCTAGGCTGCAGCCATGTGGTGCGCACTGCTGGTCACGCTCTCAAGTTGGTTGCCTCCCGCGCCCTTGCAGGCAACGTCTTTGCAAGCTGAGGACGAGCGCGCCCTACAGGCCTTTTCTGCCCTTCCGCGGGCCGAGCAACAGGAAGTGCTCGACTGGATGTCCAGCACCATCGCGGGGCTGAAGACGTTTAGGGTCAACTTGGCGCAGCGGGTCATTGCCTCGTCCTCGGTCGACGAGAAGTCCTGCAAGCCGGCGCCCGAGCCGCAGTGGTTTGATCCCAAGGTGCACGCGCCCGCACAACCCATTGCCCGTCGCTTGGTGCCCGCCAGCGAGGCCCGCAATGTGCGTCTGCGTGCCAAACTTGTCAAGCAAACCGGACGCACGTGGGAGCCGGCCTGGACCTACCATTGGGCCACGGGCGCACCGGTGCCTTCAGCTGACTCCACCGACGCCAAGGCTGCGTTGCGTGTCTACAGCAACGCACTCAAAGGCCGTGCACCGCGCGAAGACTGGGTCGAGAGCCTTGTGTCAGGTGTGCTTGACGATGGTTCCCAACGCACCACTCTGGCTGCGTTCGCCCATGTCTACACAGACCGCACGGGCCTTGCGTGGGAAGGCATCACTCTGCACGACGCATGGAAGAGTGGCGCCGACATTGAGATGCCTGATGTGGACGTGCTCGGTATTGTGCACCTCGTGCGTGATGATTGGACTACTTGGACCGCGCCTGTGCCTGCTTCGCAACACGAGCGCCTGTACACGCTCGTCGGTGATTGGTTTCGTGCGGCGAATCGTCACCGCGTGCTGCGCACGGTGTGTGCCCAAGCCTACCTGGATGCCAGCGAGCCGCTACCTGAGGGCTATGCCCACCTTGCGGTGAACATGCACGTGCTGTGGGACGAACACGCTTCGGACCCAGCTGTGCTGGCAGCGGCTCTGCCCAAGCCGGAGGCATTGGATGGCTGGCTCGAGTCCTTGACGCAACGCGTGCGTGAGGATCCCAAGTTGTGGGAGCGCGGCACCGTGCGCATGGAGGCGCTCAAGAAAGACGCCGCGGAAGTGCGCGCTGTGGCGTTGTGGGTCTTGAAGGAGTACGGGGCCTACGAACGCGCAGCCAAGTGACCTTGGCAAGCGCGGGCCGCGATCTCGGCTGTGGCGAAGGCCGCTTGGAAGTTGAGGCCTCCGATCGGGCCTTGCAGGTCTAGCAGTTCGCCAATCACATACAGGCTCGGGTAGCGCCGCACGGCACAGCTTCCCGGTTCCACCTCGTCCAAGGCCAGTCCACCCGCGGTCACTTCGGCCCAGTCAAAGCCGCGCGTGCCATCAATGGGCACACGCAGGCCTTTGAGCGCCACCGACAGCGCATGGCGTTGGGGTTTGGGCACGGCATTCGCGCGCACATCGGTGGCTAGCCCCGCTTGCGTCAAAGCTGCATCCATGACCCGCCGCGGTAAATCCAGTTCGAGTGCGCGCGCCAGCTGCGGTGCGCCGGTGCGTGCTGCAGCTTCCAAGATGCGTTCGCGCAAGGCCTCTTGACTGAGGTGCGGGACGAGATCGACACACAGCTCGACCTCACAGGCACGCCGCTCGGACTCGGCGCGCGCAAACGGCTCCGAAAGGTCCATGGCGCCCGGGCCGGAGAGTCCTTGGTGTGTAAAGAGGACTGGACGGGCGCGTTCGGCTGTCAAGCGCCCTTGACGGTCGACCAAGCGAGCGTGTGCATGCTCAAGCGCGATGCCCGCCAGATCCACCACCCATGGAGATTGTGAGGTCAGAGGCACGAGAGCCGGGACTGGCGTGATGATCTGCAAGCCCAGTGCCTGCAGCCACGCATACGCGTCACCAGTGGTGCCCGTGCTGGCGTAGCTCTTGCCGCCCAAAGCCAGCACCAGTTGCGGTGCCTGCACTTGGCGGATCTCACCAGTACTGTACTGCTCTACTTCGAGCATCCAGCCCGATTCGTGGGGTTGAATCGTGCGCACACTGTGCTCGTAGCG
>CAIKQM010000379.1 GCA_903829565.1 uncultured Planctomycetota bacterium | reverse complement strand
GGGTCTTTGGCCATCGGCACACAACCTGTGTGCCACGGGAACTTGGACCAGACTGCATCGCCGAGGACTTGCGCGGCCAAGTGTGCTTGTTCGATGCGTTGCTTGGGGATCTCGACATGAAAGAAGGGATCCCGAATGCGCCCCGTGTCCTCGTCCTCGAGGCGCGACAACACCTTGCGCAAGACGCGGAAGCTCGAAGGCACAATGCCCGACGCGTCGCCTGAGTGCACGCCTTCCTTGATGGTCTCGACGATCAAGTTGCCGCCGACGAGGCCGCGCAAGCTGGTCGTGCTCCACATGCGCTCCCAATCGCCACAGCCGGAATCCAAGCAGACCACGAGGCTCGGCGTGCCAATGCGCGCAGCGAGCGCCTCGATGTAGAACGGCAAGTCGGCGCTTCCCGACTCCTCGCACGCCTCAATCAACACGACGCAGCGTGCATGCGGCACTTGGTTCGCTTGCAGAGCTTCGATAGCGGTCAACGAAGCGAATGCTGCATAGCCATCATCTGCGCCTCCGCGCCCATACAAGCGTTCGCCGCGCATCACAGGAGTCCACGGCCCCAAGCCCTCTTCCCAACCGCTGAACTCGGGCTGCTTGTCCAAGTGGCCATACAGCAGCACCGTGTCCGCGCCGGTGGGAGCTGTAGCCGGGATCTCCATCCAGATGACGGGCGTGCGACCTTCCAAGCGCACGATCTCCACCGTCAAGCCGCGGATCGCACGCGTGCGGCACCAGTCCGCGATCAACTGCGTTGCACGGTCCATGTGCCCGTGCTCACGCCATTGAGCATCAAAGGCCGGTGATTTGTTCGGGATGCGAATGTACTCGACCAGTGCCGGCACAATGGAGTCAGTCCACACGCCGTCGATGCGGCGCGACAGATCAAGTACAGCGGTGCTCATGCCCCCAACTCTAACAGGGGGAACTCTACGCAGGCTTGGCGCGGCGGCTACGCCACCACAGCACCGCGCACACCACCAGCACCAACAACGCGCACAGCGCCAGGATCGGCACCACGATCGCGGCCAGAGCGGAGAGCACTGCGAGTGCGAGCTCCGCCAAGGCCACGAAGGGATTGGCGAGGCCACCAGTGGTCGCCGTGCTTGCAGCGCGCGCAGTCACGGTGGTCGCTTGCACTGCGGTAGCAGCCCCAACGGCAGCGACAGCACCCACGGTCCAGACGAGCCACGAGTCTGCTTCCGCCAAGAACCCCGAGGCCAACAAGAAGCCTGCGAAGACTGCTGTGGGCGAGGCGACCGTGTCGAGCAGGTTGTCCAGCCACGGCACCTTGTAGGCGACGATCTCGACCAACGTGGCCAAACCGAACGCGACCAAGGCAGGCCACGTGCTCATCCATGCCAGAGCTTCGGGAGCCGGCAGCCAACCCCAGCGAAAGGCCAAGCCTGCCAAGAGCGGCGGCACAAAGACGCGGAAGCCGCAGGCCGCGGCCAAGCCAATCCCAGTCAACGCCGCAACGAGATGCTCCCACTCCATGAGC
>CAIKQM010000378.1 GCA_903829565.1 uncultured Planctomycetota bacterium | reverse complement strand
CCAACGGCAAGCCCACCAAGAAGATGGCGATGGAGCGCTCGTCACAGAGCTTGCGCATATGCGTGTAGAGCGCCTCGCCCGTGGCAGTCACGGTTTCGAGAGGGCGTGAGGCAATGCGCAACGGATCCACCACCGCAAAGCCGGTGCGTTTGGTGCCATGATCGATGGAGAGCACACCGCCGCGCATGGGTTCATAGCTCCTGTGGAGCTTCGCGTTCCAATCGAGCGACCAAGCGGCGCACTTCTTGAGCCCGATCCTTGCTGCACACAAGCATGCACTTGCCTGCGCGCACAACGATCAAGTCCTTCACGCCCAACAAGGCGATGAGTTGACCTGCATCGGCGTGCACGATGTTGCCGTGTGACTCTTCTGCGAGAAGCTGCACTCCACCCGAAGCACAGTTTTTCGCATCGTCCGGCGTGACAAGGTCCGCGAGTGCGGGCCACGAGCCTACATCACTCCACGACCACGTGATCGGCAGCACGGAGACATAGGGGTAGTGCTCCATCACACCGTGATCCACCGAGATGGAGGGCAGTTGGCTCCAAACGTCTTTGGAGACGGTGCGCTTGTCCAAAAGACTTGACAGAGCAGGCGCATGCGCGCGCGTGGCCGTCAAGAATTCGTCGACGCTCCACGCAAACATGCCTGCATTCCACGCATGCTTGCCGCTGCGCAAGAAACGCTGTGCACGCGCGAGCTTGGGCTTCTCTACAAAGCGTCGAACCGCATGAAACACATGCTTGCCCACGCGCGCGACCTCATCGCCGCGTTCAATCCAGCCAAAGCCCGTGGCTGGCATCGTCGGTGCCACACCGAAGGTCACCAACGAGCCTTCGCTCTGCACAAAGCGCAACGCCGCCTCCAGAGAAGCCCTGCACGCCGCAGCGGGCGAGACCACATGATCCGACGGCAGCAACACTTGCACAGCCTGCGGATCCCGCTCCGCAATCACGCGCGCCGCCCACACCGCAGCCGGCAAGGTGTTGCGCGGCAGCGGCTCCGCCAGCAAGTTCTCCCGCGCCAGTTTGGGAAGCTCCCGTTTCACCAATGCTGCATGCGCCTGTGCACACACAACCAAGCGACGCTCTGTGGGAATCAGGCCGTCCAAGCGGTCCCAAGTTTCCTGCAGCAGCGAGCGCTCGGATGCGATGCGCAGGAACTGCTTGGGGTGACTCTTGCGACTGGCTGGCCAGAAGCGAGTGCCGGATCCACCGGCGAGGATCACGGCCCAGGCGTGGCGGAGGGCGGCGGGGGAGGTGGAGGGCTTGGGGCGGCGGGCGGTCATCGGCAAAAGTGATACTGGTCTAGACGATTGTGCACGATGCTTGGTGAATTCTGCGAATGTGGGCTCAGAAAGCTCCGCCGTTCGTCTGGGTAGGAAGGTCTCGGAACGAGGCACGGGTGCCTTGCGCGCATGGCGCATGTCTACCGGCGGCCCTGTGGGTCCCTTGAGGGGGCTCGGCTCTAGTCACCGGCCGTATGGCCATCGACTCATCTCCTCCTTGTTCGCAGCCGGGGGAGCTGGAGAGTTGCCCCACCGTGGACTGGGGACCAAGAAACAGCCACAGGCATGGCGAACCGTCGCGCAAGGAACTCCGCGAGGAACTCTGGGAGCCGCTACGAGCGCCCAAGTCGTGCACATTCATCTACGCCAGTATCAAAACTTGCT
>CAIKQM010000377.1 GCA_903829565.1 uncultured Planctomycetota bacterium | reverse complement strand
TGTCTTGCCATCCGCACCAAACGCGCCCAGGTCGACATAGCCCTCAGGCAGGAGCGCCACGCCGTGGAAGGAGTCATCACGCTTCTTGCCAAAGCACAAGCCCGCGAGCCGCCCACCAGCCAAGTCAATTTCACTTGACAGGGACCAATCGCCAGCCGGCTCTACATCGACGAACAAGCGCCGGAAGGCGAACGAACTCTGCTTGGGGCCCGCGGCCACAGGCCCGGTCTTCGGTGCGCTGGCGGAATCGGCTCCGATGGTGGCGATGATCGCGCCACCTTGCACCCGGAAGTCCCCTTCACCTCCGCCGTAGAAGCCCTTGAGCGTGCGCTCGTCAAACAAGAGGCGCCATTGCTCCAACGAGACCTTGGACTCATCCGAGATGGCGAAGTACAGCTCACGGGCCTGCGTGTTCGGCGGTGTGGCGGTGGCCGGACCGCGCAGGACTTGCAGCGCCGTGCGCGGGAACTGCAGCTTGCGGTACTCCTGCGCGAGCTCAAGCGCCTGCTTGTGAAAGCCCTCGCGCAATTGGGTCAAACGCTTGGCGCTGGTGTCGAGCTTGGCGATGCGGACCATGGCTTCGGCACGCTGGGTGCCGACAGCATCGCTCTCACCCGGAGCAGGTGTGGTCGCCGTCAGCCACTGCCGTAGCGTGCCCGCGGCACGATCCGGCTGCTTGGAGGCCTCCAACGCCGAGGCCAACTTCCACAAGGTGCCGGGATGTCCGGGATCGCGCTTGAGGCTGCGTTCGTACAGCTCGATCGCACGCGCCCAAGCACCCAGCTTGGCTTGCGCATCGCCGCGCACTTCATTGCGCCGTGCCACATCGAGTTCACCCTTGTCGACGGCTTCCAGCTCGAGCACCCACGCCGAGAAGCGCTGTTCGAACTCCTTCAGGTTGGTGATGCCTGCAACCTTCGGACGCGTAACGAAGTACTCGACAAAGCGCTGTGTGTGCTCGGGCGCGTGGTACTGCTGGAAGTACTCGGGCAACAGGTCGCGGTACAGCAGCGTGCCTTGCTCGTCTTCGGCGTTGTACAGGTAGTACACGATGCCCCAACCCCAGGGGTAGAAGCTGCGGTAGTCCGCTACGCGGCCTTCGATGATGGCTGCGAGGTCGTGCTTCTGCGTCTTCAGCTCCTCGAGCAACGGGTACAGGCGCCCGGGCACGACCAGGTTCCACTCGAGCTTGCCGTTCGACAACAAGCGCGTGCCTTCAAAGAAGCTGGCCATGCCCTCATTCAGCCACGCAGGCACCGCGGAGCCGCCAGCGAGACTTGTGAACTGGTGACTCGCTTCGTGAAACAGCGTGTCAAGCAAACCAGACAAGCCGCCATCACCGCCTCCGCGCGGGTCATAGGTCACCACATTCGTGCCGTCCCAGTGCCCCGCAGCCCAATCCGTCGGTTGACCGCCGAGGTCCTTGTACTCCTGTGCGTTGCGAAAGATCAGCACATTCGCCACAGGCACGGTGGCGCCCTTCTCGAGCTTGTAGCGGTGGAACTGGCGGTAGAAGCCATGCACTTGCTCCATCGCATGCGCGGTCGTCTTGAGCACGCGCCAACCCGCATTGGTGCGCACCACAGAGTGCTCGGTGGCCAGCTCCCAAGCCGCATCCCAATCCGCATGCAGCGGATCATTCTGTGCCACCCATTCCTCGGTCACACCAGACAAGGGATCGGCGCCGCCGGTCTCGTCCTCTACGG
>CAIKQM010000376.1 GCA_903829565.1 uncultured Planctomycetota bacterium | reverse complement strand
AGGCACGCTGGACCGCGAGCTGCATGCCGAACCCGTGGTCATCACGCTGCTGCGCGACGATGGTCCCAACGGGCCCATCCCGCCCGAAGTCATCACGGTGCAGCTGTCGGGGGCCGTCGAATGAGGCGCGGCGCTCTACTTGCGCAGGCAGCGCGCAGTCGCCGCGGCATGGCCTTGATGGTGGTGCTGTTGGTGTTGCTGGCACTCTTGGTGTTGTGCACGCCGTTCTTGTTCTCGGCGCGCGATGCAGACCGTGCCTCGACGCAACATGCGGATCGCGTGGAAGCGCGACTAGCCTTGGATGCTGCCGCGCGCCATGCACGCCATGTGTTGGCGCAAAGCTACAGCAGTGCCGACTTGGACCGCACGCCGTGGTCGGACACCGAGGAAGAACTGGCCGTCGACAACCAGTTCGATGCCGCCTTTTTGAATGCGAATGACCCGCGCGGTCCCATGTGGGACCTCGAAGTGCGCGACACGAGCGGCGCCATCGATCTCGACAGTGCCTCACCGCATGTGATCGCCAATCTGCTCGGCCTTGTGGCGCGCACAGCGAGCATCGTGGAAGGCACCAACAAGCCCATTCCGTTTGCAGGCGGCGCCAACTTTGCGCCCGCGGGCTTTGTGACCATCGATGGAGAGTTGGTGCGCTACAGCGCGCTCGAGGACGGCAGTGTGACCGGCCTCACGCGCGGGGTGCTGGGCCCCGGCGAAGGCGAAGAGTGGCAAGGCGGACCGCGTGCAGCTTCGGGTCACGGCATCGGCACGAACATCGTCGACCAACGCGCCTATGCACCGGCCTTGTGGCGTTTGCGCGAGAAGGGCGCTTGGCGGCCGTTCGACGCACCGCAACAGTTGGCGGATGTGGGCCGCTTTGCGATGGCCGCTGCTGTGGATCCACGCGCTGCCGGCGTCGTTGATGCGACGATGGTGCAGCAACTGCTGGAGCATGGCTCTGTCCACGCCGATGCGCGCGGTGTCGCCACCTGGCAGCGCGCCGTGCGTGTGACCACACCGATCGAAGGTGGCAAAACAGGCCGCTTGCGCGTGCAGGACGCGCGCTTTGTGAATGCCGGCTCCACCGTGCGCATCGGTGATGGCGCGGTGCAAGAGCTGGCGCTGGTGCAGCAAGTGCTGCGCAATGGCGAGATTGTGTTGGATCGCGTGCTCGAAGGCACTTGGCCGGCGTTTGGCAGCGTGCTCGAAGTCTTGGCGCGCCGCCCGGTGAATGCCAACACGGCTTCCGAAGCCACGCTGACGGCGCTGTACCTCAACCTGCAACTGGCCGGTCGCAACTCGCGCGTCACGCTCGACGAAGCCAAGTTGTTGGCCGAGGTCACGGTTGCTTCGCGGCCGTTCACCGGTCACGAGGATTGGCTCAAGCGCGTGCTGTTGCCCGCAGCAGGGCTTGAGAAGTTGCCGAGTGACAGTGCGGTCATTCCCGATGCGCTCTTGAGCGGCAAAGGCTTCTTGGATGCGGCCGATGCAGTCGCGGTGTACGCCAATGCGTTGAACGCCAACGATGCGGCACTGGCTTGGGCCACGCTGCCGTTGTCCTTTGTGTCGCGCGATGTGTACGACCTCGAGTTGCGCGCCAGCGCGAACGCACCGAGCGGAGCTGCGCGCGCCATGGTGGTGCGCGAAGAGACGGTGGTGGTCGCACCGCAGCGCGAGTTGACGCGCTTGTGGGGGCGTCAAGAGGACTTTGACGAGGAGCAGCTCTTGGCGTTGAGCGCGCCTTTGTGGGCCACAGGTCCGCGTTCCACCACGCGCTTTGATGGCGGCACGGCCACGCCGTCGCGCCTGTGGCCGAATTGGGGCGTGAAGGACGGAGCGGTGCTGGTGCCCGGCTCCAATGCCTTGCCGGATGGCAGCGAGATGCTCGGTGCCGAGCGCGTGTTCGCCACGCGTGAGGATGAGTCGTGGATCCAACTGCAGCCCATTCGCGAGTTGGACACGGCTGCGCGCCAAGGCCGCACGCTGCACTTCGACCAAGAGTCGCGTGACTTGGAAGGCCGTTGGTTGCCGGACCTATCGGTCAAGTTGT
>CAIKQM010000375.1 GCA_903829565.1 uncultured Planctomycetota bacterium | reverse complement strand
CTGCCGTATGGCGAGAGCGAGTTTGAGCTCGTGGGTCTGGCCAGTGCGCCCTGCACCATGATCCCCTGCGTGCGCTTGGCGGATGCGCCGTGGACGCTGGAATGCGAGACCCTGCAAGTCGTGCGCACCAACCCAGGTCAGCCCGGTGGCGGCAACTTGGTCATCGCGCGCGTAGTACACCTGCATGTCGCAGATGGTTTGCTGGATGAGCGCTTGCGCGCGGATGCCGATGTGCTCGATGCCGTGGGCCGCATGGGCGGACACGAGTGGTGCCGCACACGCGATCGCTTTGAGCTCAAGCCCGGGCGCCAGAACTAGGGCAGTTCCAACGCATAGCGCTCCGTCGTGCGCGCGCGCACTTCGATTTCACCGCCGACCTCCCCATGCCGCCAACGATAACGGCCGCTGGGTAGACCTTGCAGGCGCACGCGCCCGTGTTCATCGGCCTGTACAGTACTTTGGACATGTCCAGAGCCCTTGACACGGCCCTCCGCGAGCCACTGCGCGACCGCGGTGCCTGTGAGCTGATCCTGAAGCTCCAGCATGGCGCTGGCTGTGCCTTGGCTGCTGTGGAGATCCAGATCCAGATCGCCCAACGCGCGCACCGCCACTTCTACACGGAGTGGCGCAGTCCCCACGGCAATGTCCACAGCACCGGGCCAAATGCCAGCCCCTGACCAGGTCGCACGGTAACGACCGCGCGACAACTGCCATTGTGGAGCCGGCGCACCAGTGGACAGCAGCGCGCTGAGCACTGGCTCAGTCCAACTGCTGTGCGAGAGCAGCAACTGCGCACCAGCCGTCTCCACAGCATCACCGCTCAGCTGAGCACTCACGGTCACCATGGGCTCGACGGGCATCTCGACCACACCGCGATCGGCACGCGGCACTTCCAGGCGATCCACCGCAGCCACAGCGCTAAGACCATCCGTTGCCAACCAAGTGAGCGCACTGCCCGCGGCGTGCGGAAGCACGAATGTCCCGTCTGGCTCCGGCAGCAACTGCAGGAAGGCGGCTGTGCCGAGGGGCGCCGCAAAGTGAAACGGCAAACCGAGCGACTTGCGCTCCGAACCGGTTGCGGAGCTCACCACTGCAATCTGCGGGGATTCCGTAGGGAGCAGCACCTTGCCATTGGTGGCCGCCAGCATGGCAGCATCCAGTTGCCCCACCCAAACCAACTTGTCGAAGGCGTACACGCTGGCAGGGCAAGGCAACGGCACCATCGGCATGCGGAAGCGTTGCCCCGGCTTGCAGCCGCGCGCGACCACGCGCGTGGGCGAGCTCAGTTCCAAGCGATAGAACGGAGACGCGGCGCCCTGCGGCTCAACCGACAGCTCCATCAGCGGCATCCGAGAGACGTCCACTTCCAAGTGCGCTGTCGCATTGGCTTGACACACAAAAGGCTCGTAGATGACCAACTGGGTGTAGCCGAACTCAATCATCGCGTGCGTGGGCCCGGGCACGATGCCCTCGATGCGCTTGGTGCCGTCCGCACCCAACAACTCATTGACAGG
>CAIKQM010000374.1 GCA_903829565.1 uncultured Planctomycetota bacterium | reverse complement strand
GCGCCGGGATCGTGGGCGAGGCCACCGGCCTCGTTTGCCACCAACCCTGTTCCTCGACCCTCGCCCGGCGAGCCGGAACCGAAGAGTCGCTGAGTTGTCATAGAGCCTTTCCGCCGCCAGCACTGCGCTGGCGACGGGAGACAAGAGCAGGGAACGTGCCAACGTGGGCTCCGCCCAGGCGGACAATCGCACTTAAGATCAACCACGGAAGGCATTTATAAAAATAGGCGCCACCTGCTTGCCCCCGTTGAGTGTGCACGCAAAGGGCGATTGCCAGATCTATGGTGATACACTCTTATCGCAATGGATAAGCCCGTACGCCCGCTCGTCATGGTTGGCTTCCTGGGAATCACGCTCGATCAAGGCACCGGGGCCACGCGCCTCACCAAGTGGCGCCCCACGATCCATGCCTGCACCATCCCGTCCTTACCGGTCGCGCGTTTGGAGCTGCTGACCACAGGAGAGCACCCCGAGCTCGAGCGACAGGTGCTGGCGGACTTGAAGACTCAAGCGCCGCACACGCAAGTGCGACTGACGCGCCTGCCGGTACACAACCCGTGGGACTTTGCCGAGATGTATGCGGCGCTCGACGATTGGACGCGCACGGCTCCCATCGATTGGGATCAAGAAGACTGCCTCGTACATGTCACCACTGGCACGCACACGGCCCAGATCTGCCTGTTCTTGTTGGTCGAGACCCAACGCTTGCGCGGGCGCTTGCTGCAGACCTCGCCGCCCCCGCAGCGCGACGCAGGCCCCATCGGAGGCCACGCGATCATCGACTTGGACCTGTCCAAGTACGACCGCCTGCGCGTACGCGGCGCACAGGACCAGAAGGAGCATCACGCCTTCCTCAAGCAGGGCATCCCCACGCGCAACAAAGCCTTCAACGCACTCATCGAACGCATGGAGCGCGTCGCGTTGGCATCGAAGGAACCGTTGCTCTTGATGGGCCCCACAGGCGCGGGCAAGTCGCAGCTGGCCCGTCAGATCTACCATCTGCGCCAGCGTCAAGGGCTTTTGACAGGCGCCTTGGTGGATGTCAACTGCGCCACCTTGCGCGGCGACGGAGCAGCCAGCGCGCTCTTCGGCCACGTCAAAGGCGCTTACACCGGCGCCACCAACAACCGCGCGGGATTGTTGCGAGCGGCGGACGGCGGGCTGCTTTTTCTCGACGAAATCGGCGAGTTAGGACTCGACGAGCAGGCCATGCTGCTGCGTGCCATCGAGGAACAGACGTTCCTGCCTGTAGGCGCCGACAGCGAAGTGCGCAGCCACTTCCACTTGGTTGCGGGCACCAATCGTGACCTGCAGGCCGAAGTGCGCGCGGGGCGCTTCCGCGAAGACCTCCTGGCACGTATCAACTTGTGGACCTTCCGCCTACCAGCGCTGCGCGAGCGCAATGAAGACCTCGAACCCAACCTCGACTTCGAGCTGGAACGCATCAAATCCGGCCACGGACGGCGCGTGTCCATGAACAAGGAAGCGCGTCAAGTGTACTTGTCCTTTGCCACCTCACCCGAGGCGCTGTGGCCGGGCAACTTTCGCGACTTGCACGCGTCGCTAGTGCGCATGGCGACACTCGCGCCCGCGGGGCGCATCGACCTGGCCACAACCGAAGACGAAATCGCGCACCTGCGCGAGCTGTGGCGTGCGTCAAGTGAACCAGACAACCTCTTCGGACTGCAGCTCGACCGCTTCGAGCAAGTGCAACTAGCCGAAGTGGTCGCTGTTTGCCGCGCCTCGCGCAGCTTGTCCGAAGCAGGCCGCACACTCTTTGCCGTCTCACGAGCACAGAAAGGCTCGGTCAACGACGCGGATCGCTTGCGCAAGTACTTGGCCCGTTTCGGGCTCGACTTTGAAGGCGTGCGTGGATCTTGATGCGGCGGGACGCCACGGCACCAACCTGCGCTTGCATGCACTAGCCCAGCCTGCGATCCTCTTGCACCTCCCGTTTGCAAGGAACACTCGCATGACCCGCCTGCACGCTGTTGCCCAACTTGACGCGACTCTGGCCAAGAAGCACTCCTACGATTGCCTCGTAGTGGTGGCGCATGATCTCGCTACTGTCGATCACAAGCTGCTCGTGCAAGCCTTTGCCGCAGCGCGCGCGATCGACGCCAAGGCAGCCAGTGCGCTGTCGTTGGTCGCGGTGGCGGGTGCGCCGGGCGGTCGCGTGGTGTTGGCTCCCACGGGGCCGGTGACGCGCGACCATGATGATGTGCGTCGCTATGCCGAAGCCGCGAAGAAGGGTGTGCTGCGCGCGCGTGATGCTGGCGCGCATGAGCCGCTCGTCGTCATGGCGCCGCCGCCTGCCGACCCGCGCCACACACACGCGGCGCGCGTGGCCGCGCTGGGCGCGATCGGCGGCTTGTGGGAACCGCTCGAAGCACGCGAAGCGTTGGGCGCCTCGGTCGAGCCGATCACCAGCATTGGCTTCTGCGTGTTGGGTGGTGGGTTCGCCGCCGAAGACGCGGCCTGGGTGGAAGCCACAGAGGCCGGCTTGCGTTTGGCGCGCGACCTGTGCGGCACCGAGCCCGAGCGCATGTCGCCGCCGCGCTTTGCCGAGTACTGCGTCGCAGCCTTCAAGGGCACGGGCGTCAAAGTCAGCGTGGTCGATGCGCACAAGACGCTGGTCAAGGACTATCCCCTGCTCTCCGCCGTGGCACGCGCCAGCATCGAGGTCGAGCGCCATCGTCCGTGCGTCGTGCGTTTGGAGTACACGCCCAAGGGCAAGGTCGCGCGCACGCTGCTCTTCGCCGGCAAGGGCCTGACCTACGACACGGGCGGCGCCGACTTGAAGGTCAACGGCGCCATGTCCGGCATGAGCCGCGACAAGGGCGGTGCCGCTGCTGTCGCGGGCTTCGTGCTCGCCGCGGCCAAGATGGGCTTGGGCGGCGTCAAAGTCGTGGCCGAGCTGGGCGTGGTGCGCAACTCGATCGGCGCCGAGAGCTTTGTGTCGGATGAGATCATCGCCAGCCACGCCGGCGTGCGCGTGCGCATCGGCAACACAGACGCTGAAGGGCGCTTGGTGCTGGCGGACCTGCTGTCGCACCTGCGCGTGCGCGCGGCCAAGGAGGTCAACCCGCGCATCCTCTCGGTGGCGACCCTGACCGGTCACGCCGGCCGCGCGGTCGGTCCTTACAACATCGCGCTCGACAACGGGCCGGCGCGCCAGGCGGCCGTGTCGGAATCGCTCGGCCTGCAAGGTGATCTGTGGGGCGATCCGTTCGAGGTGTCGCGCCTGCGCCGCGAGGACTACGAGTTCGTCGCTCCGCGCACCAAGGCCGACGATGTGCTGTCCTGCAACAACCTGCCTTCGTCGGGCACGGCGCGCGGCCACCAGTTCCCGATGGCCTTCCTGGCCATCGCGTCGGGGCTCGACAAGCACGGGACGGATTCCAAGCAGCCGATGTGCTTTACCCATGTGGACATCGGCGGCAGCGGGTGTGAAGGCGGCGACTGGCAGCACGGGCGGCCTTCGGCGCGGCCGGTGGTGGCGTTCTTGGCGGCGTTCAGCTGAGCGCATCTGACGCAACGACGGGGCCGGCATGTCGCACATGACACGCCGGCCCTTTTTGTCAAATTTACCTTACGGGCGCCACAGCACCGCATAGCCGTTCGTCAAGTTGAACGTGCTCGCAGTGCAGAAGGCCGTAGCGTTGCGATACCAAGCCTGGTAGGTACGCGTCGAGGCCGCTGTGACCACACCGCGAACAGAAACGGACACATCACCCGCAGCGGGGTAGCGCGAGTCGCCAGAACTGTTGAACTTTGAACCAAGGCGGATGACCGAGCCCGCGGCGCAACGCAACCCGTCACCAAACGCTGTCGAGCTCTGTGTCGTGCCTTGGAAGTAGAGACAGCTGCTATTCGGCATACCCGAGGCCTCCAGCACCAAGGTGTCAGCCGACAGGCTCGCCACACCGCGACCGGTGAGGTGAGCGCCGCTGGGATTGATCGAGTTGCCGCAACCATTCCCCGGCGCGCCGTTGTTACCGCAGGGGCAGCCGCTCGTGCCAAAGCAGTACGCATGCCCCGGAGCGGGCGCGTCGCAGCCAGGTGCAAAGGAACCAAGATCGCCGAGGATCGTGAAGACGCCGCGGCTTGGTGCGGTATTGATGTAACGCCCGAGGCGGATCATGTAGGTCTGGCCGCAGGTAGCGTAGAAGCTGACCTTCGACGTCGCGTTGCCCGGCGCGCAACCGTTGTCGTCATTGCATGCGATGGGCGAGGCAGTCGGGCAGCCCGCGCCGAGGTACACCGCCAGCACCGTGTCCGTACCCGAGGCAGGTGCCAAGCCATCGCAAGCCGAAACGGTGATCATGTCGCTGCGCGGAGCAGTCCAACGGAACCACTCGTCGTTGCCCATCGGCGAGCACGCACTGCCCACGATGTCGGTGGCTGCGTTGGTGTTGTCGAACGGAATCGGTCCATCACCGGTGACAACTCGCGCCGTAGCGCAGGTGTCCGCAGGCAAGTAGGTGCCGGACTCGGCGATGGTGAAGGTACCGGCGACCGAGGCTGCGCCCGGGAAGCGTCCAAGACGGATCAAGTAGCGCTCGCCCACCGTCGTCGCGAACGAAGCCACGGAACCCAAGCCACAACCCTGCGCGCCTGAATCGTCGTTGCAAGCGACCAAGTTGCCGGTAGGAATGAGGCCGCTGTAGCCGACCCCCGCGTACACCGCGACCACGGTGTCCGTGCCGCTGCCCGGATTGGCTCCCCCACAGGTCGACACTGTTGCCGTGCCGGTGAGCGTCGCCGTCCACGCGAACCACTGGTCGTTCTCCATGCTGCAGACCCCGACGAAGCTAGTCGTCAGCAGGCTGTTGTCGTACGCGTGCGGCCCAGGGCCGACGATCCCCTGCGCACCGGCGGCCTCGTCTGCGTCGACGCTAGCGCCCGTCTCTTGCACCAAGAGCTGCGCGGTGTAGCCGCTGTTGAAGCCGGAAAAAGACGCCGCGGCGATGTAGTAGCTCGTCCCGGAGACTGCAGAGAAGCTGATCACCGACTGCAAGCCGCAGGAGTCATCGTTCTGCGCCAAGGACGGTGCGCCTTGGACGGGGCATGCGCCGCCGTTGTACGGATAAGCGAACAAGAGCGTATCGGCCGGCGTCGTGCCGCACAGGCCCATGAAGACGGTGCCATCGGCGGAAGCAGTCCAAACGAACCACACATCGCGGTTGTAGAGGTTGGTGGTCGCCAGCGTGGAGTTGACGAAGAACGACCCGCTGCCGGCGATCTGCGCCGCTGCCGCAGCCGCAGCGCAGTCGTCAGCACCACCTTGCAGGTACGAGACCACCAGTTCAGGCATCGGCTGGCCGGTCGGCGGCGTGAGCTTCGGCAGCTTGGGACTGTCGAAGGATTGTGCCTCGGCCGAGGCTGTGAGGCCGGCAGCCGCGAGCCACAGAGCGGCAAGGCAGGTGTGGAGCGTGGACGAGACCATGACACTGTTCCCCTAAAGGCGCCGGGTCGATGACGGGGCTCCTCAGTCGCGCGACGCCCGCGACGGGAGCGAAGCGGATCTAGGTCAAACGCCTGACGCCAGAACCTGCTTCGTAATCAGAGACAGGAACGAGACGCCGCGACCTTGGAGAAAAAACAGCGTCCCTCAGTTGCCTGCGCGGCCGTCCCACAAGCGTACGGTGCGGTCAATCGACCCGGACGCAAGCGTGCGCCCATCGGGTGAGAACGCCAACGACAGCACGATGTCTCCATGTCCCGCAAGATTGAGCAAAGCCCCGCCATCCGCGGCGTCCCACACACGGATGATGGCATCACTCGCACTGGCGATGCGCGAGCCATCGGGTGTGCGGGCCAGGCGCACGCGCCCTGCATGCGCGCTAGGCACACGCCAGACGAAGTTCGGTTGCCCATCCGCCTGAGGCACGGCCTGAGGATCGAGCAGGGCAATCTGACCATCCGCGAATCCCAACGCGATGAGCCGATCGCTGCGACACAACGCAAGGTCGTGCACCCGCGCCGGCAAGGGCAGATGGCGCACTGCACCGAGACGCGCATGGTTGAGCTCGAACTCCAGATCTACGATGCAAAGGCCCGTGTCCGTGGCGGTGATGAGGGCGCGACCATCCTCGCGCAAGCGCACGACTGGACGTTCGCTGGTAGAGCCCGGCAGGTCTAGCTCTTGGAGCACCATTCCATCGCGCGTGATCAAGGTCAGACGCGAGGATTGCAAAGCACGCCAAGCGAGCAACGCGCCTCCCGGCAAGGCAACTACGCTGCAGGGCGCAGCAGCCTCGATCGGCAGACTGCGCGCCTCCCCCTTGCCGAGAAAGGTGAGGCCGCCACGATCGACATCCCACCACGCAGCCACTGCTCCGCCGCGACCATCGTCAACCACATCCGACATGATCACCGTCGAGCTGTCGGGGTCAGCTGCATGGCTAGCGCGCACGCTCATCGTGGCGCGATCCCACACCAGCAAGCGTCCGTCTGCATCAGGCTTCTCGCCGGCGCAACTCGCCAAACTCCCGTCCGCCAGGAACGCGACACCGTAGACCCAGGCAGCATGCCCACGCAACAGCGGTTCCCGCACGCTGGCGTTGATGGGCCACAAGCGCAAGTGATTGTCATTGCCCACGGCCGCCAACCTGTAGTCAGGCAAGTTCAGAGCTAGGCCGCGCACGCTGCGCTCGCTGCCCACAGCACTGCCCAACCGCGCGCCGGTGGCCACATCCCACAGCCCGATTGCGCCATCCGCACCGCCCGTGAAAAACGTGCCGGGCCACGGTCCGGTCTCGAGCGCCTTGACGTTGCCGGCGTGGCACTCAAGTGAGCCAAGTGTGGCACCTGTGCGCCCGTCAAAACGCCGCACAAGTCCATCGTAGGTGCCGACCAACACGATCGGCTCACCGGACGAGCTGGTGCACACGCCTAGGCAATCGACACGGTCGCCCTGCAAGGCAAGCTCCAGCGCAGGTGCTCCAGACAACGGTCGCAGCCAGCATGAAGTCTCAGTGGCTACGCCCGACACCAGCGTTTGCCCATCCGGCAGAAAGGCCACGAGACCTTCCGCTGCAAAGGGACGATCACGACGGGCCGGCAGTTCCAGCAGGAGTGTGCCGTCACGCGCATCCACCACCGCCAGCGCACCGTCCACACCTGCACAAGCGATACGCGCTCCATCTGTCGACCAAGACACGCGCGTGTGCGGCGCAAGCCCTGTATGCAGCGTCCGCAAGGCAGCGCCATCGGCAACGCGGCGCACGACGAGTCCGTCCGTAGCCTCGTCGGCGACCACGAACTCCTCGCCGTCGGGAGAAAGCGCCACATCACGCAACTGCCCACGCGAGGTCCAGAGCGTGCGCAACGCGCCGGAAGCGGATTCGAGCAAGCGCACCTCGCCGGTGCCGTTGT
>CAIKQM010000373.1 GCA_903829565.1 uncultured Planctomycetota bacterium | reverse complement strand
TTTTGGGCCTTCCGACGACCTTGGTGCGCGGCACCGAGACCTCGACGACGGCGACCACCGATCTCAATGACCTGCCTGGCCGTGAGACGCCGTACCAAGACGGTGATCAGATCAGCATCACCGGTCTCGACTCGGATGGCACGCCCATCAACGCGACCTTCACCTATGGCGCCGCGAACGACGGCACGAGCGTGGACGACTTCGTCGCCTTCCTCGACAACTTGTATGACGATGCCACCGTGTCGATGAACGCGGCCGGTCAGTTGGTCGTCGAGGCTGATACTGCCGGCGAGACGGACCTGATGTTGTCCATCGAAGATGCCTCGGGCAACGCGGGCAGCATGGATTGGAATGTCTATGCGGCGCAAACCACGACCGAAGGCACCGGCCCCGACGAAGTGATCGCGTCCATGGAGGTCTATGACCCCGCTGGCGTGGCTCACACGTTGACCGTCACCTTTGAACGCCAACAAGACGGCAGCTGGAATGCCGTGCCGAGTGTCCCGGCCAGCGAGGGCACCGTGCTGTCGGCGCCGATCACGGGCATCACCTTTGATGATGCCGGTAATCCCGTGGGCTTGGGCGGCGTGGACACCGAAGTGCTTGTCCAGTTTACTGGACAAACCTTGCCGCAAGCGATGACCCTCGAGTTGGGTGCCGGCGGCAGCTTTGGCGGCCTGACGCAATATGGCGCTGAAGGCGAAGTCGCTGTGCGCACGCAAGATGGCTTCGGCGTAGGCAACCTCGCCAACATCTCTGTTGATGGCGACGGCTCGATCGTGGGCTTCTACACCAATGGCCAGTCGCGCGATCTGGGCGCGGTGGGCGTGGCGTTGTTCACGAACCCCGAAGGCTTGCAAGCTGGTGGCGATGGCCTGTACTTGGCCTCGGCCAACAGCGGCGCGCCGATCCTGGGGAGCGGCCTCAGCGGTGCCGCCGGCGAAGTCGTCGGCGGAGCGCTGGAGAACTCGAACGTGGACACGGCCGAACAGTTCGTGCGCTTGATCGAAGCGCAGCGCGGCTTCCAAGCCAACGCCCGTGTGATCACCGCTCAGGATGAAGTCCTGCGCGAGACAGTGAACTTGGTCTGATTGATTCCCTTGTGGATGTGCGGTCTGCCCCCGCGCATCCTCCCTAGCCCCGATGCCGCTGCCCCGGCGTCGGGGCCTCTCTTTTTGGGGCTCGTCCTTTTTTTCCATGTGGAGTGGGAACTTTCTTCCGCACCCCTGCGCGCAGCCGCTTGCAGAGTCGGTCCGAAGGCCCTCCGCGGCCCCGAGAAGGCCTTTCCAGGGGGTTGCGGCACTTGGCCTCGTGTTTGCTTCCAAGGCTGGCGTATGGACAGCGGACTCAACACCAGCGTGGGCGGCCTGACGACGTCGGAGCGTCGCATCGAGGCCATCACCCAGAACTTGGCCAACCTCGGCACGACGGGCTTCAAGCGCTTCCTGCCGGTGACGAACACGACGGGGCGCGGCTCGCAAGCCTCGCCGCAGACGAACCTCGTCACCGACTGGTCGCAGGGCGAGCTGCGCCGCACGGGCAACCCGCTCGACCTGGCTTTGGATGGTCAGGGCTTCTTTGAGCTGCAAACGCCCAAAGGTCCGGTCTACACCCGCGCGGGCACCTTCCGCCTCGACGAACAGGGTGTGTTGCAGAACGAAGACGGCTTTGCCGTGTCGTGGGATGGCGGTTCGGGCGCGCTGCAAGCCGTGGGCGCGCCGATCGTCGTCGACCCGCGCGGTGTCGTGCGTCAAGGCGATGCCGAGGTCGGCCGCGTGAAGGTCGTCGACTTTGACGACAAGTCGAGCCTGGTGCGCATCGGCAGCGCGGCCTGGGCTGCGCCGCGTGGCCTGCAGACCAAGCCTGCGGATCCGACCGTGCACCAAGGCGCGCTCGAACAAGCCAACACCAACAGCATGGACGAGTTGGTCTCGATGGTGGTCGCGCAGCGCCACTTTGAGAACAGCACCACCGTCATGCGGACCATCGATCAAACCTACAAGCGGCTGAACCAGCCGAAGTGACCGTCAAAGGAGCTTGACACCATGATTCGCGCACTCATGACAGCGGCCTCGGGCATGAAAGCCCAGCAAATGCAGGTCGACACGATCGCCAACAACATCGCCAACGCGAACACCAGCTCGTTCAAGAAGAGCGAGTTGTCGTTCCGCTCGATGCTGTACCAGACCTATCGCGAGCCGGGTGCGATCACCGCGGGCGAGCAACGCGCGCCCACGGGCTTGCAAGTCGGCACCGGCACCGAGGTGTCGGGCTCGTCGAAGATGTTCCAACAAGGCGAGCTCGAGCCGACGGGCGGTCAGTACTCGCTGGCTATTCAGGGCGAAGGCTTCTTCAAGATCACGCTGCCGAACGGCGAGGCGCGCTACACGCGCGATGGTGATTTCCATCGCGATGCGAATGGTTCGCTGGTCACGGCCGAGGGCTACTTGCTCGAAGGCGCGCCGCAGATCGGTGCGGATGTGATCGCGGTCAGCATCGGCGAAGACGGCACGTTCTCGACGCAGAACAGCGAAGGCGGCACGCCGACGAACGCCGGTCAGTTGCAAGTGTGGCGCTTCCCGAACCCCGCAGGTCTGAAGGCCCAAGGCGGTAACTACTACAGCGAGTCGGGTGCTTCCGGTCCTGCGACCTCGAGCGTCGCCGGTCAAACGGGCACGGGCACGCTGAAGCAAGGCTACCGCGAGCGCAGCAACGTGCAGGTGGTGGATGAACTCGTGTCGCTGATCCTCGCGCAGCGCAACTACGAAGTGAACAGCCGCGCGATTCGCGCCAGCGACGAGATGCTCCAGCAAGTCAACCAGATGGTGCGTTGAGGTAGCGCCATGATCCTGACCTTCGCAACAACCGTACTTGCCGCGACCATCGCGCTGAAGCCCGAGGCTTCGGTGCGCGGAACCGAAGTGACTCTCGGCGAGATCGCCGTGGTGTCCGGCGTGTCCAACGAGGAAGCCGCGCGTTTGGCCGCGGTGCGCCTCGGTGGTGCTCCGGCGCCGGGCTGGACGCGGCGCTTTGACCGCGGCCAGATCGAAGCCGCGATCAAGCTGGAACTGCCGGGCGTGACGCACCAAGTCACGGGTGCAGATGCCTGTCGCACGAGCCCGACGACGCGTGTCATCGAGGCGACGCAGATCCAAACGCTCGCCGAAGAGGCGCTGCGTCAGCGCTTCACGGGTCTGGATTGTGAGATCCGCGCCAACGCGCAGACCAAGCCGTTGGTGGTGCCCGAGCCGGATCAAGCCTCGGCCTTCGAACTGAAGGTGTCGCTCGACGAGCGCGCACCGAGCAGCGGTGCCTGGTCGGTGGGTGTGCAAGTGTGGCTCGATGGCGAGCTGTACCGCACGGCCTTCGCGACCTTTGAGATCAGCACCTACGAGCGTCACAGCGTGCTGGTCAAGCCGGTGCGCCGCGGCGAAGTCGTGCCGCACGATGCGTTCGTGTACCAGCGCGCCAAGGTCATCGGCGCCAGCGCGTCGAAGACGCTGGCCGCGGATCAAGCCATCGGTGCCACTGCGCTGCGCGATCTCGCGCCGGGTGCGGTGTTGACGAACGGTGATGTGCAACGCGAGCGCCTCGTGCGCCGTGGCGATGTGATCACCGTCGAAGTCGCGAAGGGTGCTGTCGTCGCGCGTTCGACG
>CAIKQM010000372.1 GCA_903829565.1 uncultured Planctomycetota bacterium | reverse complement strand
GTGCGGATTGGGACGTGTGTGGTGGAGTCGATCCTTCCATGCAGCTCTTCTTCAGTGATGTGGAGCTGTGCGCGCGCTTGCGCGAACGGGGTCGTTTGGTCGCGTACCTGCCTGCAGCAGTAGTCGAGCATGTAGGCGGTGCCAGCACCGCGCAACGCACGGACTTTGCGGCCGTGTGGCATCGTGACCGCTACACCTATCATTCCCAGCGCTTCGGCCTCGCGGGTGCGCTGTGCGCTTGGTTGTCAAGTGGATTGGACTTGGCTGCTCATCTCGTGTCGCGCGCGACACCAGAGCCTGTCCTGCCGTTACTGACAACTTGGCTAGCCATGCCTTGGGGGCAACGGAGTCGCGCATGAGTACGCTGAAAGCCGGTGACACACGCATCGATGAAGAGTTTCTTGCGCCGCTGCGGCGCGTGTGGGCGTGGTTGCTGAGCCTCGACGACGGCACAGGTCGTTGGATGTGCCCGGCTCACAAAGTGGAGCACACCGGCAAGAATGTGGGCGCTATCGTCTTGGCGTGCGAGTTGCTCAAGCACGATCCGCAGGCGGATCGCGAGCACTTGCTGGCAGTAGCCGTTCAACAAGCGCGCCGCGCTGTCGCCAACTTGGTGCGTGAGGAGAATAGTGAGTGCCACACCTTCCGGCCCGGGCGGCATGATCCGTTCAACTGCTCCAACTCGGTGATCGATGGCGGCGCTTGTGCGGATGCTCTCGCTCAATTGGTGCGTGAGCAAGGTGCGCACTTGTCGGCAGCGGATCGCGAAAGCTTTGCAGCGGCGAGTGTGCTGCATGCGCGGACCTACTTGCGTTATGCCGTGTTGGACAAGGGCATCCCGGCCCAACGCGCGTGGGGGCTCACCGGACTGGCCAGTGCGTGGACTCTGGATCCTGCCCCCGAGTTTGAGCGTGCAGCCATGGAAGCCGTGGGCATGTTGGAGGGGATCCAACACGCCGATGGCAGCTATCCGTATCACCCGCTGGAATGGGGCGCTGCGCATCCTGGTGCTGGCGATGTGTCCGCGTTCTACCAGTCGCGCGTCAGTGGCTTCTTGCTCTACGCACTCGAGACGCTGCGACGCTCGGTGCGTGACCCCATCTATGCACGGCCCATCACACGCGGGCTGGACTTTGTGTGCGGTTTGCAGGGGCCTGACGGCATCAAGGTTGGCTTGGTGGAAGCCAAGCCGTGGTATTGGGGCGCTACCTATGAGGTTGCGTCACATCCTTTTGACGTGTACGCACTCGCTTCGGGCTGGCGCTTGTTCCGCACACCGCGCTATGCCCATGCCGCGTTGCGAGCCTTCCGTGCGTGGGCGCGCCACTTGGATGCACGCGGAGCCCCTCAGAGCCACCTGCCGGGACCTGGTCGTACCCACAGCTACCAATGCCCCGTGTTTTGGGCTGGTCACGCCATGTGGATGGCGCGCGCCTTGCCTGCCTTGCAAGAGTGCGTGACCGTGGCACCAGCGACGCGCTCGGCCGCGGGTACCTTGGATCTGAGCGTGCAGTGGTTCCCCGATGCGCAGTTGGTGCGCTTGGAGGACCCGTGTGTGGTGGCCTGGATCCGCGGCGCTCGACCTGCGGTCAACCTGCATCATGGTTCGCCCCACGGTGCGGGCTTGTTGCGTGTGTGGAGCAAGGACCGCGATCGTGATCTGCTGGAGCGTTGCCGTCATGGAGGC
>CAIKQM010000371.1 GCA_903829565.1 uncultured Planctomycetota bacterium | reverse complement strand
CGCCGCTACTGAGGTTCCTGGCCACCGAAGGTCGATACACTGCGCTCCTCCTATGAAGACCTATCTACAAGACCTGATGGCGTTGCTGGTCCTGTGTGTGCCCGCTGCTGTGTGCGTGTCGCCCGTTGGCGCTCAGATGCGCAGCGAGCCCCTGCGTGCGGTGCCGTTCGAGCAGGTGGTGGTGAAGGACAACTTCTTCGCCCCGCGCATCGAGATCAACCGCAGTGGCACGGTTGAGGCCTGCTGGGCCAAATGCGAGGAGACAGGACGCTTCAAGAACTTTGCGATTGCCGCTGGCGTCATGCAGGGCAAGCACGAAGGCGCGCTCTTCAATGACTCCGATGTCTACAAGGTCATCGAGGGCATCGCCTACACCTTGCAGCACAAGGATGACCCTGAGTTGCGCGCCAAGACGCAGCGTTTGGTGCAGGTCATCGCCAAAGCGCAAATGGCGGACGGGTACCTGAACACCTACTACCAGTTGGTCGAGCCCGACAATCGCTGGAAGAACATCGCGCATGGGCACGAGTTGTACTGCGCGGGGCATTTGATGGAGGCAGCTGTGGCGTGGAAGGCCGCCACAAGCGACGACACCTTGCTGCAAGTGGCGTTGAAGTTTGCCGCGCACATCGAGGCCGAGTTCGGCCCCGGCAAGCGCCTGGATCCGCCGGGACATCCCGAGTTGGAGCTGGCCTTGGTCAAGCTGCATCGCGCCACCGGCGATGCGCGTTGGTTGAAGCTCGCCAAGTTCTTCGTGGACCAACGCGGCAATCATGCAGGTCGCAGCGGCTTTGGTGAGTACGCGCAAGACCACAAGCCGTTGCGCGAACAAACCGAGATCGTCGGTCACGCCGTGCGGGCGTGCTACTTGTATGCAGGCGCTGCGGATGTGGCCATGCTCACGCGCGACACGCAGCTCTTCCAGACGTTGGGCACGATCTGGAACGACCTGACCACCACGAAGATGTACATCACGGGTGGCATCGGCAGCTCGGCTGCGAACGAGGGCTTCACGAAGCCCTATGACCTGCCCAACCGCACCTCGTACTGCGAGTCCTGTGCGTCGATTGGTTTGGCGTTGTGGAGTCAGCGCATGCTGCTCGCCACGGGTGATCCGATCTATGCCGAGAATGTCGAGCGGCAGATCTACAACAACATCCCTGCAAGCGTCTCTCTTACTGGCGACCGCTTCTTCTATGTGAACCCCATGGAGACTCAGGGTGCACAGCGTTCGCCGTGGTTCGACTGCGCGTGCTGCCCGACGAACATCGTCCGTTGGGTGCCTTCCGTTGGTGAGCGCGTGTACGCGACCAGCGGCGAAGGCATGGACGACACCTTGTGGATCTCGCAGCATTTCGCCTCGCAAACGACCGTGTTGATCCGTGGCGTGCCCGTCACCGTCGAGGTGCGCACCGACTTCCCGGACACCGGCCGTCTAGAGATTCTGGTGTCGCCGGACACCAACCTTGCCTTCACCGTCAAGGTGCGCAAGCCCACGTGGGCCAAGGAAGTGTGGTGGCGTGTGCATCCGCAACACGAGCCGACTCAAGTGCAAGTGGCGCCGGATGCCGCCGACTGGATCGTGTTGAATCGCGAGTTCAAGCCGAAGGACAGCTTCCAAGTGCACTTCCTCATGCCGGTGCGGCGCGAGGTTGCGGATGAGCGCGTGGAAGCCAATCGTGGTCGTGTAGCCCTTGCGCGTGGACCTCAGATCTACTGCGTGGAAGGCATGGATGCGAACGGTGCGGCCCGCTCGGTGGTGCTGCCTGCGGATGCGCGCTTTGAGGTGGTGCCCGAGCGCACGCTCAAGAATGCGCGCGTCCTCAAGACCAAGGCATTGCTTGTGGATCGGCAAGAGCGTGCGTTGACCACGCAACCGATCAACATCAAGGCCGTCCCATACGCGCTGTGGGGCAACCGCACGCCTGGGGACATGCTGGTTTGGTTGCCCACCAAGCCGGAGTTGGCCACGCCCAAGGGTGGTGGCTATTGCGCCGACATCCAAGGTCACTTCGTGCGCGCGAGCTACTGCTTCAACGGCGATAGCGTGTCGGGGGTGATGGATGGCAGCACTCCCAAGAGCTCGATCGATCATGACGTTGCGCGCTTGTGCTTCTGGCCCAAGAAGGGCGGCACCGAGTGGATTGATGTGGAACTGCCTGCACGCAAAGCCATCTCCAAGGTCAAGGTGTATTGGTTCGATGACACGGGTCGCGGCGAATGTCGCACACCGGCCGCGTGGCGCGTGCTGTTGAAGGATGGTGGCGCATGGCGTGCCGTGGAGGTCACCTCGGGAGCCTACGGCGTTGTCAAGGATGCTTGGCAGGAGATCGGCTTCGCGTCCACGGAGTGCGACGGCTTCAAGATCGAAATCGACCAGCAAGCTGGGTGGTCTTCGGGGGTGCTTGAGCTCGCTTACGAGTGAGGGCTCACGCCCGGGATGTGCGCCGCGCCTCGCTTTGCGCGGCGTGATGAAGTCGTACGGCTCCACGCAGGCTCTGCTGGGCGTGGAGCTGGAATGCAGGCCTGGCGAGGTCGTGGCGCTCTTGGGCCAGAACGGAGCTGGGAAATCGACAGCGGTGCGGATCGCTTCGGGCCTGGAACTGCCCGACAGCGGATGGGTGGAATTGGACGGCCGTGCCGTGCAGTGGCGCACTGCGCGTGAGGCCCGTCAGGCGGGCGTCTACGCGGTGGCCCAAGAACTAGCGCAGACTCCGGACTTGCCTCTGGAGGAGGCATTGCACTTGGGTCGTTTGCCTCGGTGGGGGCCTTGGGTGGATCGGCGCCGCTTGCGCGAGGCCAGTCGTCAGGCGTTAGCGCGTGTAGGCCTCACGCTCGACCCTCGCAGTCGCTTGGGTGATCACTCGGCAGCAGTGCGTGCACTCGTCGCTATCGCCGCGGCCTTGGACGTGGAGCCGCGCGTGCTGTTGCTGGATGAACCCACGGCCAGTTTGGATCGCGCGCAGGCTGCGCAGGTGATCGAGTGCATTCGCAAGCTGCGTCACTCGGGCGTGGGCTTGGTCTACATCGGCCACCGCTTGGAAGAGGTGGTGCAAGTAGCTGATCACATCGTGGTGCTGCGCGATGGTCGTGTGGTGCTCAACACTCAGGCGAGTGCCGTGTCTCTAGCTGACTTGGCAGCGGCTATTGTGGGGGCTACGCGCGAGAGTGTGCCTTCGATCGCCGCGTCCGACACTGTTGGTTTAGCTTCTCCAGCGCCGTCGCCGGCACGCTTGGTGGCCCGAAGCCTGAGCTCCTCCGCGCCGCTCCTGTCCAGTTCGTTTGACGTGCAGCCGCAGCGCATTCTGGGTGTCGCCGGACTCTTGGGCTCCGGTCGCAGTGAGTTGTGTCGCACGCTTGCTGGTGTGGTGCCGCGTCAAGG
>CAIKQM010000370.1 GCA_903829565.1 uncultured Planctomycetota bacterium | reverse complement strand
GAGAAGGAGATCAGCTTCTTGCGTTCGCAGTTCGCGGCCGCGGCCGAGAAGCATGGCCGCAACCCGGCTTTGGCTGCGGCGATGGTGGATCCCGATGCGGAAGCGCGCCTCATCAAGGTGGATGGGGAAGCGCGTGTCGTCGGAGCTGGTGAGTACGACGCACTGCGCCAAGAGGGACGCGAGTTCTCGCTGCTCGACACCTTGGCGGTGAAGGGCAAGCTCGTGAACTTGACTGCGCGCCGCGCGGTGGAGTTGCGCATGGCGGATGCGCTTGCGGACGATGCGCCGGCCTTGATGGAGCGCGCGGGCCTGAATGCCACCACCGTTGTCGGGCCGCTGGAGAAGAGCCGTTCGGAGTCCTTCGTGGCGTGGATCGAGCGCCTGACGCCCATCTTGTTGATGGCCGGTTTGGTGCTGGGCTTCTTGGAGCTGAAGTCTCCGGGCTTTGGCGTGCCGGGCGTGTTGGCGATCGCGGCCTTTGTGGTCTTGCTGGTGGGCAAGTACTTCGCCGGTCTGGCCGAAGTGCCGCACCTCGTGGCCGTGGGCGCGGGTGTGGTCCTGCTGATCATCGAGTTGTTCGTGATGCCCGGCGTGCTGTGGTTCGGCGCCTTGGGCTTGTTGTTGATCTTTGGCGGCTTGGTGCTGTCTGGCGCCGGTACAGACCTCGCGCTGCATGAGCCCTTTGCGCGCGAGGCGCTGCTGCGCTCGACCCTGCAGTTGTTGGCGGCCGCGAGCGGGGCGCTCGTGCTGTCGTTCGTTCTCTCGCGCTACTTGCCCAAGACTCCGGTGCTGCGTAAAGCCGTTTTGACACATGCGCAGTCCGCGGAACTTGGTGAAGGGGTAGGCATGAGCACCATCGCGGTTGGCACGCGTGCTGTGGCGCTGACCGACCTGCGCCCGGTGGGCAAGATCCGCTGCCTCAACCAAGCCGCGGGTGTCGAACACGAAGCGCGCTCCGAAGGTCCGCTGGTGCGCGCCGGTGCCACCGTGGTCGTCGTCCAAGCGGACATGGGGCGCTTGCTCGTGCGTGAGGTAAGCACATGACCTTGGCCATCATCTTGCTGGTTGCGGGACTCGGGCTGATCGTGGCGGAAGTGTGTTTCCCGAGCTTTGGCGCGCTGGGCATCACGGCCGCGATTTGCATCGGCATCGCCTGTGTGAGTGCCTTTGCTGCAGGCTCGACCGCTGGCTGGATCTTCCTCGCCGCGGTGGCCGTGACCGTGCCCGGCACCTTGTGGCTGGGCTTCAACAAGATCTTGCCGCACTCGCCCTTGGCCAAGGTGTTGGTCAACCCGGGCACCAGCTTTAGCGACACTGCGGCCGTAGACCCGCTCAACGCGCGCTTGTTGGGCGCGGTGGGTGTGGCCGAGAGCATGTTGCGGCCCGGTGGCACAGCGCGCTTGCGCGCCTCTGGTATGGAGGAACTGCGCGTCGACGTGGTCACGCGCGGCGAGTTCCTCGACCCTCAAACCCCGCTCATCGTCATCGAAGTCGAAGGCAACCGCGTCGTGGTTGCTCCGCGTTCGGTGCCGTAACCCTGACTGTAAGCGTCAACCCGCGAGACTCTCTCATGACTGCACTGCTGCAACTGGGCGATGATGGCTTCTCTTTGCCCATGATCCTCGGGATCGTGGTCCTAGCCATCTTCCTGTTGGTGTTCCTCGGCATCTTCCTGCGCTACGCCAATCTCTACATCCGGTCGGTCACGACCAATGCAGGCATTGGTTTGTTCGACATGTTCGCCATGGGCCTGCGCAAGGTGAACCCCTCGACCATCCTCGACGCCAAGATCATGTTGGTGCAGGCGCGCATCGACGGCATCAGCTCGCGCGATCTGGAAGCGCACTTGTTGGCCGGTGGTCGCGTGCAGAAGGTCGTGCAAGCGCTCATCTCTGCCAACCGCGCAGGCATCGAGCTCGACTTCCGCACTGCGGCCGGCATCGACCTCGCAGGTCGTGATGTGCTGGAGGCCGTCAAGACTTCGGTCACGCCGAAGGTCATTGATTGCCCGAACCCTGCCATGGGCAAGTCCGAGATCGCCGCCGTGGCGAAGGACGGCATTCAAGTGTTGGCCAAGGCACGCGTGACCGTGCGCACCAACATCAAGCGCCTCGTCGGTGGTGCAGGTGAAGAGACGATCATCGCGCGCGTGGGCGAGGGCATCGTGTCCACGATCGGCTCGAAGGACTCGCACAAGGATGTGCTCGAGAACCCGGACTCCATCTCCAAGAACGTGCTGCACAAAGGTCTCGATGCCGGTACGGCCTTTGAGATCGTGTCGATTGACATCGCGGATGTGGACATCGGCACGAACATCGGTGCGCGCTTGCAAGCGGACCAAGCCGATGCCGACAAGCGCGTCGCACAGGCCATGGCCGAGAAGCGTCGCGCCATGGCCGTGGCCGCCGAGCAAGAGTTCAAGGCCCAGGTGCAAGAGAACCGCGCCAAGGTGGTGCTCGCCGAAGCCGAGGTGCCGTTGGCCATGGCTGCGGCCTTGCGCAGCGGCAACTTGGGTGTGATGGACATGTACCGCTTGCGCAATGTCGACGCTGATACGCGCATGCGTTCGACCTTGGCCGGTGACAGCGGCGGCGAGCCTCAACAACAAAGCTGAGCCACAGCTGTGCAACCGTACCTTGCTGCGATCGACCTCGGCGACCTTGTCAAGTTTGCCGTCTTCTTCTTCGTGGTCGTGCTGCCGATCGTGCGCACGATCATGGAGGCGGTGAAGGCGCGTCAAGCGGAGGCCGCTCGTCGAGAAGAGCAGGGTACGAGTGCGGGTGCAGAACCCGAGAGTGCGGGTGATGCCGACGAGGATGCCGCGCGTCGGGCTTGGGAGGCTTTGATGCGCGGCGAAGAGCCGGTGCGCGAGGTCAACGAGGCACCACCGCCGCCGGCGCCGCCGATGGTTGCACCGGTATCGCGGCGAGTCG
>CAIKQM010000369.1 GCA_903829565.1 uncultured Planctomycetota bacterium | reverse complement strand
TGTCCGCGAGGATCTTGGCCTCGTCAAGCAGCGGCAGCTCTAGCTCAGGCAACCACTCGCGCAAGCACGCCACGCGCGCGCGCAACTGCACCACGTCTTCATCGGCCAAGGGCAGCACGCGAGCGGGATCGCGTCGCGCAGCAGCAGCCAAGGCTTGCGCACACGCCTCCGCATCCGGCACTCCGGTTTGCACTTCTTCCAAGACGAGGTCCAAGAAGCTCGTGCGGCGCAGCGCCACCACGCGTCCACCGGCTTCATCCCAACCGCCCGTGTGCGTGACCCGAATGAGGTCGGGATCCAACCACTCGCGTTCGACGCGCGAAGCCTGGCGCACCACAGCCTCGGCGCGCTCGCCGCGGCGTCCCGCATCCACATCCACACACAGGAACAGTTCGGCATCCACAACGCCGGACTCTTCGGCGAGCGTCACACCGCGCCCACCGACAGCGACGCCGCGACGCGAACCAGCTTCACGACGCACAGCCAAGCGATCCGGCCAAGCGGCCAGCAAAGCCCGGCCAAAAGCCACATCGACCGGGTCTTCATCGTTGAGCACCGCGATGCGCAAGCGGGCCACATCGCGCTCAAGCAGCTCCGCAGTGCGCAAGACAGCTTGAGCACCCGCAGGGTTCGGTGAACCAAGCCAGCCACCTCCGTGACCTGCATCCCACGCTTGCAAGGCACGCACGCGATCATAGACATCCGAATCACTCAAGCGCGCTCGCAGCGCATGCCGTGGAAAGGGATCGCGTTCGGACAAGAGTGCTGCAGCCAAAGCTGTTTCAGCCAACACACCGCGGCGTACGCCTTCCCACACCAAGCGCGCCAAGCGCGGGTGTGCCGCCATACGAGCCAAGTCCTTGCCTAAGGCCGTCAAGCTGCCAGCAGCCACTACACGCAGCTCTTCCAGCAAAGCATGAGCGGCAGAGAGCGCTGTCTCTTGCGGTGCTTCGTACCAAGGGAACGCACGCACGTCGCGCTCGCCGAAATCCAGCAACTGCAAGACAGGACCAGCCAAGTCCACGCGCCGGATCTCGGGCTCCGTCTCTTCTTGCAGCGAACGCTGCATGCCGGCGCTCCACAAGCGCAAGCACCATCCAGGCGCCGTACGACCGGCGCGACCGGCGCGCTGATCCGCCGACGCACGCGAGATGCGCTCCAGCTCGAGCCGGTCGAGACCCACGCCCGGATCAAAACGCGCCACGCGAGCCCAACCAGAGTCGACGACTGCCGTGACACCGTCCACCGTGACCGATGTTTCCGCCACATTGGTGGCCAAGATGACACGGCGCTGCGCTTGCTTGCGCAGCGCGCGATCCTGCGCCTCAGGCGGGAGATCGCCATACAGTTCGCACAGCAAGACGCCTTTGCGCTGTGCCAAGCCTTCCAGCTCGTGCTTCGTGCGTTGGATCTCGCCTACACCCGGCAAGAACGCCAGAACATCGCCCGTGGTCTTGTCCAGAGCTTTGGACACACCTTGAGCAACCTGCGGAGGAAGCGGCCCCTCGTCATCGCGTGGGGAGTACTCAATCTCCACGGGGTACGAACGACCTTCACTCTCGACGACGGCAGCGTTGCCAAGCCAAGCGGCGAGCTTGTGCGGCTGCAAGGTCGCGGACATCACCACTACTTTGAGGTCGGGCCGCACCTCACCCTGAATCCGCCGCACCATAGCCAGCGCCAAGTCGGTGTCGAGGTTGCGCTCATGGAACTCGTCGAAGATGACGACCGAGATGCCCTCCAAGAACGGATCGTCTTGCAGGCGGCGCACCAGCAGACCTTCGGTCACCACCAACACCCGCGTGCGCGCCGAAGCCTTGCGATCGAGTCGCACGGCGTAGCCGATCTCCTCGCCCAGCTCGCCACCGCGCTCTTGGGCCATGCGGCGGGCAGCTGCACGCGCAGCCACGCGGCGCGGCTCCAACATCACAACCTGGCCTGCACCCGCGAGACCCGCATCCAACACAGCGGTAGGAACGCGCGTGGTCTTGCCCGCACCCGTGGGCGCCCGCAGCACCACGCAAGCATGCGTGCGCAACGCAGCCAAGAGCTGCGGCAGCGCCTCATCGATCGGAAGCCGTTGGAGCGGAGCGGGCATCGGCGCGTTAGTCTACGCCGCCAAGCGATGAGCACACCCACTGACTGGACCAATGCGACGATCGTGGCCCGACGCGTCGTGAATGCGCGCTGCCTCGTGATCCATGTACGCCCCGATAGCGGGCAAGTGCAGCCGTTCCTGCCGGGGCAGTTCGTCCAACTGGGACTGCCGCGCCTTGATGTGCCGCCTACGCCCGAAGGACGCGTGCGCTTGGTCAAGCGCAGCTACTCGCTCGCGAGCGCTCCGCACGAGACCGAGGCCTATGAGCTGTGCCTTGCCTTGGTCGAGACGGGCCAGCTGACCCCGCGCCTTTGGCCGCTGCAGGTCGGCGACCGCCTCTGGTGCGATGATGCACCCAAGGGGCACTTCACCTTGGAGCGCTTGCCCGCTGACGCGCCGCTGGTGTGCTGTGCAACCGGCACAGGCATTGCCCCGTTTGTGGCCATGCTGCGCGCCGCGCGTCACGCAGGTGTGTCACGCCGTTTTGTCATGATCCACGGCGTGCGCGAGCCTAGCGACTTGGCCTACGATGACGAACTGCGCGCCGCAGGCTGCACCTACATTCCGTTGTGCACGCGCGCTGGCGCAGACTGGCACGGCTTGCACGGGCGGGTGCAGGTAGCGTTGACGCGCTGGTCCGAGATCAACCCGGAGCTCTCCGATTTGCCGCTCGACCCGCAGCACGCGCATGTGTTGTTGTGCGGCAATCCCGCGATGATTGACGAGGTGCGCGATCTACTGGCGCTGCGTGGTTACACGCTCGACACGGCCAAGGCTCCGGGCACGCTGCACTTCGAACGTTATTGGTAACGCGCGCGCAGCGACACGACGCACCCGCGCAGCTAGGGTCGACCGAGCAGCCCCAAGCGCTCGCCATGTGGGCGCAGCGCTGTGATGACAAACTGAATGTGGTCCGTCAGCTCGACACCTAAGAGCTGCGCACCTGCACGCACTTCATCGCGTTCGACCTTGGCGGCAAAGCGCAAGTCCTCCAACTTTTTGACGACGGACTTCACTTCCAGCGTGTGGATGCCGCCTTGGCGCACATGGCAACACGCTCCCACAAAGCCCGTCAGCTCATCACACGCCAGCAAGGCCTTGTCCAACGTCGACACATGCGGCACACCCCACTTGGTGTAGTGA
>CAIKQM010000368.1 GCA_903829565.1 uncultured Planctomycetota bacterium | reverse complement strand
CTACGCGCCGATGTCCGTGGTTGTGCACCTCGACAGCGATGTGGATGTGTCGCGCGGCGACATGTTGTGCCGCCCCAACAACCGCCCCGTCGCCGGCCAGGACCTTGAGGCGATGGTGTGCTGGATGACGGACCAACCGTTGACCCCGCGCACCAAGTACACGCTCAAGCACACGACGCGCACCACGCGCGCCATGGTCACCGGCATCCAGTACCAGTTGGATGTCAACACAGGCCGGCGCAACGAAGGCGTGGCCCAGCTGGGGCTGAACGACCTCGGCCGCATCTCGCTGCGCACCATGGCGCCGATCTTCTATGACGAGTACCGCCGCAACCGGACGACGGGCTCGTTCATCCTCGTGGATGAGGCGACCAACGCCACGGTCGGCGCGGGGATGCTCCTGCCCGAATCGCGATGAGCTGGCATGACCTAGCTGTCCGCGACGCGGACACGGTGCGGGACTGGTACTGCGCCGTGCTGGGCTGGCGCGCCGTACCCGTGCCGATGGACGGCTATGACGACTACGCCATGTGCCCGCCGGGGTCGGACGAGCCGGTGGCGGGGATTTGCCATGCCCGCGGGGCTAACGCCGACTTGCCGGCCCAGTGGTTGATCTACTCGCCGGTGGCTGACTTGGAGGTGGCGCTGGAGGCGGCGGCCCGTGGGGGCAAGATCGTCGCGCCGGCGCGTGAGGTGATGGGGGGACGGGTGGCGGTGGTGCAGGATCCGGCGGGGGCGGTGATGGCGTTGTGGGAGGGGCCAAAGAGCCCCTCGTGATACTGGTCCAGACCAGTGTGCACGAGGTTTGGAGGCCTGGAGCCTTCCCTAGCCCTCACAGCATCGCGGCAGGCCTAGCCACAGGGCGGGATAGCGCCTAGGGGCTCATGGCGACGTTGGGGCCTCAGGCTAGACCTCGGTCTGGAGCGAGTGGCCTCAGGTCTAGCCAGGGAAAATCCGCTGCGAAGGCCCGAGAGTCGCGGCAAAGTCCCCTTCTCGCCCTGTCCAGCGGGGATGGCCGCCTCCAAGTCGTGCACACTGGTCTGGGCCAGTATCAAAAAAAGAGGGAGGAGCCCCACCACAGAGCTCCTCCCTTCGCCTCAATTAAGAGGCGTCGATCCGTAACCAGTCTTGCGACCGTGTCCGGCAGGGCACCACACCCGAGCGGACGGACCGTGTTGTCAAGGCTTACCAGCCGCGCTCCAGCCCCAGAGCGCCGCGGGTGCCTTAGGCAGTCCCACACACAGCGGGACCTTCACCACACAAGAGGTATCGACCTCCACCGAATGGCGGCGAGATGCGAAAAAGTCCATACCCGGGGACGAAGTTTCCCAGATAAGAAACAAGAAAACCGCTCCGGCATGCAAGCCCTTGCATCACAATGAGGTATCTGCCCCGAGAACTCTGCTATGGGCTCCCCCGAGACTCCCCCCCTACAACCCAGCCACGCAACTGCCCCGCCCAAGGGCCGCGAGCCGCAGGCGCGTCTCGTCGTTCAGCTGGCTTTCGACTTTCTCATCACCCCGCCGGAGCGGTTTGACGCCGAAACCACCAAGGCCATTGCCACGGTGGGCCGTTTCGTGGAAGCCGACCGGTCCTACGTCTTCATCCTCTCGCCTGACGGCAAGTTGATGAGCAACACCCACGAGTGGTGCAACGACGG
>CAIKQM010000367.1 GCA_903829565.1 uncultured Planctomycetota bacterium | reverse complement strand
GTGGCGCCCGATGCGGCCTGGTTGGCTTCTGATGTGCTGGCGTTGTTGGCGCATGCACGCGAGGTGGTCTTCCTCGAAGACGGTGATGTGTGCGAGATGGAGCCCGGGCGCTTGCGCATCACCGACTTGCAAGGTCGCGTCCTAGAGCGCGCGCCGCGGCGCCTTGATTGGGATCCGGAAACCGCAGCCAAAGGTGCTTTCGAGCACTACATGCTGAAGGAGATTCACGAGCAGCCGGATGTGCTTGCGCGCACCGCGTTCGAGCGCATCGATGAAGCGCGCGGTGATGCTGTGCTGGAAGGCGAGGCCTTCTCAGATGCGGCTCTGCGCGCTCTGCAGCGCGTGTCGATTGTGGGCTGCGGTACAGCGCTGCATGCGGGCATGATCGCGCGCTACATGATCGAAGAGATCGCGCGTGTGCCGGTGGATCTCGATTACGCCAGTGAGTTTCGCTATCGCGACCCCGTGGTCGAGCGCGGCACTTTGGCGCTGGCGATCAGCCAATCCGGCGAGACGGCCGACACGCTTGCGGCTTTGCAAGAAGCGGCTGCGCGTGGTGCGCGCACCGCCGCGATCTGCAATGTGGCGGGCTCGACGTTGGTGCGTGATGCGCAAGGCACGATCCTGACCAACGCAGGTCCGGAGATCGGTGTGGCCAGCACCAAGGCCTTCACCGCACAAGTTGCGGCCGCGTACTTGTTTGCCGTGCGCTTGGCGCGCGCCCGCGGTGTCTTGGACCAGGCTCGGGGGGCGGTCATGTTGCGCGAACTGCGCTTGTTGCGGCCGAAAATGGAGCAACTCTTGGGGCAGGGAGCCGTCGAGGCGGTGCGCGGCATCGCCGAGCGCCACCTGGCTCAAAAGGGCTTCTTGTTCCTTGGTCGCGGCGTCAACTTCCCCGTGGCTTTGGAGGGCGCGCTCAAGCTGAAAGAGATCAGCTATGTGCATGCCGAAGGCTATGCGGCGGGGGAGATGAAGCACGGACCGATTGCGCTGATCGAACCCTCGATGACCATCTTGGTCATCAACGCAGCCGGGCGCGTGGCGGAGAAGACGCGCAGCAACATCGAACAAGTCAAGGCGCGCGGCGGTCGCGTGGTGGTCATCGGCTCGGATGCGGGTTCACTCGACCTGGGCGAAGAGCGCGTGGTCGCGCCCGACTGTCCAGAGATCTTGTCACCGCTCTTGAATGTGCTGCCTTTGCAGTTGGTGTCGTATCATGTCGCGCAACTCAAGGGGTGCGACATCGACAAGCCCCGCAACCTGGCGAAGAGTGTGACGGTGGAGTGATGGCGCAGACCATTCTGGTGACGGGCGGTGCAGGCTTCATCGGTTCGCATGTGTGCGAGGCACTGCTCGCGCGTGGCGATCGTGTGGTGGCACTGGACAACTTCAACGACTTCTATGACCCGGCCATCAAGCGCGGCAACTGGGCTGAGGTCGAGCGCGTCGCTGCAGGGCGCGCGACCTTGGTGACAGGGGACATCCGTGATGCGCGCTTGGTAAACGAGCTGTTTGCGCAGCATTCGTTCACTGGTGTCATCCATCTAGCCGCGATGGCGGGTGTGCGCCCGAGTCTCAAAGATCCGCTGCACTACGAAGATGTGAACTTGCGCGGCACGCTGACCTTGTTGGAGGCTGCGCGCCAGCGCCGCGGCTTGCGCTTCGTGTTCGCAAGCTCCTCCTCTGTCTATGGCGATCATGATCAGAGTCCGTTCTCGGAGTCTCATGATGTGCGCCGCCCTGTGTCGCCGTACGCGGCCACCAAGCTGTCGGGCGAGTTGCACTGCTTCACTTACCACCACCTGTACGGTGTACCGGTCAGCGCTCTGCGCTTCTTCACGGTCTATGGTCCGCGCCAGCGCCCCGAGATGGCGATCCACAAATTCGTGGCCGCCTGC
>CAIKQM010000366.1 GCA_903829565.1 uncultured Planctomycetota bacterium | reverse complement strand
GAACCTCAATCGCGATGCGATGCGCGCGATGGTGGAGGCCTTGGACGCGCAGGTGGGGGCTCTGCTAGATGAGCTTGATCAGCAACAGGTGGCGCGCGACACGATCGTGGTCTTTGTCTCCGACAATGGTGGCGACCGCGAGTACAGCGCCGACAACGGGACCTTGCGTGAAGGAAAATTTACAGCGTACGAAGGGGGAGTGCGCACCCACTGTGCCGTGCGTTGGCCGGCGCGCGTGGCAGCGGGTGAGCGGGCGCTGGACCTCTCGTACTTGGACTTGACGCCTACGCTGTGTGCTCTCGCGCGGGTGCCTGCGCAGGGACACAGCTTTGACGGACGCGATGTGTCTGCAGCCCTACTTGAAGGTGCCGCCGTGGCCGCACTGCCGCAGCGTTATGTGTGTGAACGCGTAGACGAGCGCCGTGCCTGTGTGGTCGAGGGCGATCGCAAGCTGGTGCGTGTGGTTTCGCGCACCGGATTGCGCTCTACGCTGCTGTTCGACTTGGCCGCCGATCCGACGGAACGAGTGGAGCTGTATCCAGCCGATGATCCGCGCACGCCGTTATGGTTGCAGATGTTGGCCGATCTGGAAGCCTGGCGCTAGCGCGGCGCGAGCAACTCTGAGTTCAGCAAACAGTCGGCAATCGTGCTGGCAATCAAGTCAGAGCCCGAGTCATTGGGATGCACTTCCCACTTGTAGAGCCCGTGCACGCGCACATGTGTCTTCGCTTCGGCCAGCACTTGCTGCGCGTCCTTCTGCGGCTCAAGGGTTGTGCGCCGTGCAACCTCGGCCTGCAGTTCTTCGTCCAGCCGTGCTTCCACAACGACGGCATTGTCACAGATGGGGACGGCCAGCTCGGTGCAGACTTCACGCTGGACTGCCTTGATGCGCTCGAAGGCATCCACTTGCTCGCGGTAGCTGGGCGCTTGCTCCAAGTGCCAGCGCGGCAACGCTTGCGTGGCGACTAGCACATTGGCGCCACGCGCGCGGCACAGTGTCACCAGCTGCTGAAGATTGCGGCGGTAGTTTTCGAAGCCGAGATCCGGGATCGTGCCCGGATAGTGCACGTACGGATCCGCGCCCAGCGGATCGTAGTTAGCAATGGCATAGAAGCCCAAGTCGGTGCGCTCGGCGACATAGTCCGTGAAGTAGCGCCGCCACACGAGATAGGTGCGGCTGTGGCTGAGCGCGCGCTCAACTTGGCTCGGCCGATCCACAGGCCACGGTGCCCGCCAATGCAAGTTGTCGCGTGTGGGTTCGCCACCGCGAGTGTAGAGCGCGCAACGCATGTCATTGATGGACTCGTGCACGAGCACAAGATCCGGCTGCAGATCGAGCCCGCGTAAAGCTAAATTGACAAGCATCTCGTAGCTCGACCAACCTGAGACACCCAAGTTGATCACCTCCACGCGCCGTGGGGCGAGTGCTGTGTTCAGCTTGTCTTCCAGCCGCTGCGACCAGACGGCCAAGTCATTGCTTTCGCTCTGCCCGTAGACGGAGGAGCCGCCAGTGGTCACGATGCGGTAGACGCCGTCAGGCTTCTCCCACGTCGTCTCCTTACCGCGGAAACCGAG
>CAIKQM010000365.1 GCA_903829565.1 uncultured Planctomycetota bacterium | reverse complement strand
ATGAAGCTCTACTACACGACCCTGACGATCGAGGGCACGAACCTCGCGACGGGCGCGACGCAGTTGGTCGATGTGACCTTCCCCGGCGGCTTCGTGAGCGAGAGCGAAGGTGTCTTCAACAGCGAGGCTCCGTCGGCCGACGACCAGAAGGTCGGCAACGAAGTCGTCGCGTTCTGGAAGCACGAAGAGAACATGGGCGGCGATCTCGCGGGCAACGCGCTGATGTGCTCGCACGGCGGTTTGTACCGCGTGTTCGACTCGAAGAAGGGTCGCATCGTCCAAGGTCGCGGTGACGGCTACGCCATCGACCGCAATGTCGCGCTGACCGATCTCAAGACGCGCGTCACAGGCCTGTCCGAACAAAAGCAACAGAAGCGCTGAGGTCCCCGCACATGAAGCAGATCCCCATGAAGATCTCTGGATACCTCCTCCCGCTGGCCGTGGTCGGTGGGGCCGCGTTCCTTGTCGTGCCGTCCTCTACCGAGGCGTACACGACCATCGGCGGCAATCTCGGCATCAGCCAGCGCGACTTCCGCGTGTTCAACAACTTCACCGACCCCGAGGCCAACAACAACACCACGCCGGATGCGAACTTTCCCGGCGCGCAAGGTGTGGCCATGGCGTTGTGGAAGGCCAACCTGGAGTGGGCTTCGCGCCTGCACGGCGATGGCAACGGTGACCCGAGCCAGCCGGCGAACCTGGGTTCGGGCGGCGCGAACTTTGACCCTTCGTGGCAAGGACTCGCCACCGATGTGGGCGACATCAACTCGAACATCGTGTCGCAGATCAGCGGCAGCTCCGGTGGTGTGCTGGCGTACTGTGAGACGCCGATCGCGGATGGTTGGCGCATGCGCTTCTACCAAGACGCAGCGACCTGGAGCGATGGGCCGAACACGCCCACCAACCAGTACGACATCCAAGGTGTCGCCTGCCATGAGTTCGGCCATGCGCTGGGCTTGGGCCACAGCACCGTGGGCGGCGCGACGATGTTTGCCTCGGCGGCCAATCCGGCCGTGACGGAACGCTCCATCACCGCCGATGACATCGCTGGTGTGCAGTTCATCTACGGTGTGGCTGCGGCCACCAAGCCGATCATCACCAGCGTGGTGCAGTCGGGTTGCTCCATCACGATCAACGGTTCCAACTTCGCGGCCACCGGCAACGAAGTGTGGTTCACGCGCGTGTCGCCCAACACCACGGGCGAGCCGATCCGCGTCACGAGCCTGACCTCGACAGGCAGCCAGATCGTCGTCACAGCACCGACCACGGCCGGCCCGGGTGACTTGTTGGTCAAGATCCCTGGCGCTGCCAACTCGACCATTTCGAACCCGTGGCCGGTCAATCCTCAGTCGGCGACCGCGCCGCAGAGCTACTGCTCGTCGTCGCCGAACTCGGTGGACCCCTTCGGTGCCATCATGGGTTGGGCCGGCAGCACCATCCGCTCGAACAACAACTTCACGCTGACGACGACCAGCGTGCCGCCGAACGCGGCGTGCCTGTACTACTTCGGGCCCAACCAAGCGTTCACCGCCTTTGGTAACGGCTTCCGTTGCGTAGGTTCGCCGGTGACGCGCTTCCCCGTCATGAATGCCTCGCCGTTTGGTGATGCGTCGTACGCGCTGAACTTCAACAGCGGTGCGGCCAGCACGATCCCGGCCAACTCGACGCGCAACTTCCAGCTGTGGTACCGCAACCCGGCAGGCGGCGGCGCGGGCTTCAACTTGAGCGATGGTCTCTCGGTCGTGTTCTGTCCCTGAGTTCTGTCCCTGAGTGCGGCTCGGTACTCTGTGCGTCACGATGGACGCGACGCAGGGAGTCAGCACACCGAAGGTCAGCAGCTATGAGCGAGCAGCGCTAGCCGCGCTGCTCGCTGTCGTTTGGCTGGTGTACGCGCCGCTCCTGGCTGGCGAGTTCGTCTACGACGACAAGGTGGTGGTGCTGCAGAATCCGCTGCTGACCAGCTGGGCCAATCTGCCGCAGGTGTTCAGCTCCGGCATGTGGGACTTCGCCGACGCCGACACAGCGCGCTCCACGGCGTATTGGAGGCCGTTGTCGTCGTTGCTGTTGATGACTTCGTGGAGCATCGGCGGAGCGGATCCGTTTGTGTTCCATTGCCTGTCGCTAGCGCTGCACTTGGCCGCCACCGCAGCGGCTTGGGCGCTGGCGCGCACATGGTCGGGCAATGCGTACACAGCGTGGATTGCCGCACTGGTGTGGGCCTTCCACCCCACGCACGTCGAAAGCGTGGCGTGGATCAGCGCCGTCTCGGACCCGGCCTTTGCCATGTCCACGTTCTTGAGCTTGCGCGCGGTAGCGATCGCCCACCAACGCGAGCGCACGCCATGGAGCGCGGGTGCGTGGTTGTTGGCGGGCTTGCTGTGCAAGGAACTCGCGCTGGCCGTGGTGCCGGTGGCGATCTGCTGGTCTTTGTGCGCGAGTCGCAGCAACAAGCTGCGCAGCTTGCAGCGCTTGTGGCTGCCGTTCGGCTTGGCGCTGTTGATGTGGTGGGCTGGACGCGCACTCGCGTTTGGTGAATGGAGTGCTGGCTTCACGCGCACGACTACGGGCTTTGGCGTGGCTGAGGCACGCGTGTGGCAGCTACGCGGCGAGCTCTTGGCTGGAGGCACACAACTGGCGTGGTGGCCGCAACCGCTGCAGCTCTT
>CAIKQM010000364.1 GCA_903829565.1 uncultured Planctomycetota bacterium | reverse complement strand
GTGGGAAGTACCTGTAGTCGGGACAGTGGTCGATGATGTGGTGGCGTTGCCACCCGTCTTGAACTTTGGCCTCACCGCCCAAGGCAGCGCGACCACCATCGTGACCGATCTCGTGTCTTCAGCCCAAGGTGCTAGCTTCCGTGTGCTGCGTCACAGCGTGGAAGGACTACCCTCAGCCGACATCGCCGTGCAGTGGACGCCACAGTCACCCGATGCTGAGGGCCGCGCCGACCGCTGGCGGGCGCAAGTGCAAGCTACAGCCCGCGACACCAGCACGCGCGGCCTTGCGACCGGCGTGTTGGTCGTGGAGACCGATCACCCGCTGCAGCAGTTGGTGCGCATCGAGTTGAGTGTGGCCTCGCCCTGACTTCGGACTCGGCTCGGGACTCAGCTGGGGGCCTGCACACGCACAAACTTGCGCTTGCCGGCTTGGATCAACAGCGACTGCTGTGGTGCTTGGATCATGGCGCGCGGATCTTTGTGCACCTCGTTGTCGAGACGCACGCCGCCGCCTTCGATCAAACGCTTGGCTTCGCTCGTCGAGGCGCAGAGCCCCAAGTCCTTCAGCAAGGCCATCAACTGCACGCCACCTGAAGCACCTGCAGGCCAGGCGACCTCCGGCACATCCTCCGGAATCTCTTTGTCGCGGAAGCGGCGGTCGAAGGCCTCGCGGGCCTTCAGGGCAGCCTCACGCGTGTGGAACTGCGTGGTGATTTCCTGCGCCAAACGCGCCTTGGCTTCGCGCGGATGCCCAGCCAACAGCTCGTCGATCTCGCGCTCGGACACATCGGTCAACAGCGTGTACCACTCGCGCATCACGCCATCCTCGATGGACATGACCTTGCCGTACATGTCTTCCGGCACATCGTTGAAAGTGATGGCGTTGCCATAACTCTTGCTCATTTTGCGGCCATCCAAGCCGTTGATCAGCGGAGTCGTAAAGCAAATTTGACCACGCTGCCCTTCCTCGCGCTGCAGATCGCGCCCGCGCAACAAGTTGAACAACTGATCTGTGCCGCCCAGCTCCAGATCCGCACGCACCATGACCGAGTCCCAACCCTGCATCAAGGGATAGAGGAACTCATGAATGCCGATAGGCTCGTTGTCAGCGATGCGCTTTTGGAAGGTGTCACGCTCGATCATGCGCGCCACCGTCATCCGTCCACAGAGCTTGAGCACGTCCTCAAAGCTCATCTGATCGAACCACTCGGTGTTGCGCCGGATCTCCGTCTTCGACAGATCCAACAGCTTGGCCGCTTGGTCCACATACGTCTTGAGGTTCTCCTCCACTGCAGCCCGCGACAGCGGCGGGCGCAGTTTGTTGCGACCTGAAGGGTCCCCCACCATCGCCGTCGCATCACCGACGATCAACACGATGTGGTGCCCCAGTTGCTGCATGGCGCGCAACTTGCGCAACGGCACTGCATGCCCCACATGCAAATCCGCGCTGGTGGGATCCATGCCGAACTTCACGCGCAAAGGCTTGCCGGTCTTGATCGACTCCGCGACGCGCTCTTCCAGCTCGCGGTTCTCGATCATGTCGACCACACCGCGACGAATGATGCGCAGGTGTTCCTGCAGATGCGCTTGGCTTTGGTTCGCTTCCATGACGCGGCTAGTCTCTAACCCCGTGGGCTGCGCGGCAAGCGCAACTCACCACGAGTGGGCTCAGAGGCCTTAGATTGCCGCAAAAGGCGCCGCACTGCATCTGTGGTCTGCGGTGGCTCCGCCGGGCCACACAGCCAACGCACAGCCGGCAGCAAGCGTTCGAGCACGGGGTCTACATCCACATCGGAGGCATCCGCTAACAGGCGCAGAGCTGCGGCGTGCTCCTCGGGCGGGATGCGCACGGCCATGCGTAGTGCCGACGCGCGTGTCAAATCGGGGCTACGCGCTAGCTCCAGCAGCTCCTCGCCCGTGGCTGCGCCGAGCGTGGTTACCGATTGGGCCACCATGGCCGCCTTGCCCGGAGTGACGGGCACCGCTTGGGCAGACAGGACCCGTTCCCCTTGCAACCATCGGCCTGCGCGGATCTCCAAGCGCAGCATCAAACGCGACGCCATGGCGCCAGGTGCAAGGACCCAGCGCGCCTTCCACAACCCTACGCCTTGTGATGCGGCCCCACAGGCAATGGGCACCGCACTCAGACTGATGGTCTCTGTCGGGCGCGTCTCCACGCACGCGGCGTCTACTGTCAGGGTCTCGATACGTAAGGCCAACGAGCCGGGCTCAAGCGTGCGCTCCACTCCATCGGTGCTGCGCGCCTCGAGCGCAACCTCCACCACAGCGGAGCCATCCTCTTGCGGCAGCAGGCGCGTACGCAACGCCAGTTCGGTGGCAGCGGTGGCCTCGCGCCCGGCAAGCAGATCGTCCAAGCGCGCTGCAACTGCGGCGGTGGCGCCCGTGGGCTGCTGAGCCCACACGCGGTTCAACACAGAACGCGCCACCTCGTCTTCGCCATCGCGCAAGGCACGCTCTACCGCTAGAAGCGCACGCTCTGCTCGTGGGTCGACCTGCTCGGGCGCCACAGCGACCGTGACTGATTCTGTCGGACCAGCACAGGCACCGAGAGCTAGCAAGACACCCAAGCCAAGGAGCTGCGTCTG
>CAIKQM010000363.1 GCA_903829565.1 uncultured Planctomycetota bacterium | reverse complement strand
GCGCATGACGCGTTCAGCCGTCTTCCTTGACCGCGATGGGACCGTGGTGGTCGAGCGGGACTGGGTCCTGCGGCCAGAACAGCTGGAGTTGGAGCACGGAGCCATCAGCGGTTTGCAGCGCCTGCAGCGGCTGGGCCTGCCGCTGGTGGTGATCAGCAACCAGAGCGCCGTAGCGCGTGGATTGCTGCGCGTGGAAGAGCTTGAGGCCGTGCACACGCACCTGCGCACCATGCTCGCCCGGCACGGTGTGCGCCTGTTGGATGTGCTCTATTGCCCACATCATCCACAGGAGGGCGTTGGTGTGTGGCGTACCGAGTGTGCCTGCCGCAAGCCGAAGTCAGGTTTGCTGTACACAGCAGCCCAATTGCATGGCTTGGATCTCAGTCGCTCGTGGCTGATCGGCGATGCCTTGCGAGACATGCAGGCAGCAGCACAGGCCGACTGTCGTGCGCTCCTCGTCCGTACCGGAAAAGGCAGCGCCGATGAAGCGCGCGTGCGCAGCTTGTTGCCTCAGACCGCCATCGTCACAGATCTAGACGCAGCAGCGCGACACATCGAGCTTACGGCAACCAGCGCATAAGCACGCCTGAGGCCGCATCCGTCACCCAGTCGGGCAGCTTGGTCCAGGTACGACGCAAGCCTTCCGTCTTGGGATTGGAGGGATTGAAGCTCGGCAGCTCACGAGCCTTTAGCAGAGCGTAGCGGTACGGCAACGGTGTGGGCTCGAAGCCTTGGTTCACTTTGAAGCGATACGGGCCCGTGTCCACACGCGAACGCCCAAAGTCAAACACACTCAACCCCTGCGCTACACAGCGTTCTTGCAACACCGCGGCCAGATAGTTCGAGGCACTGTACTCACGGTTCCCCGCCTCCGTGACGCCAAGGTAGTAGTAGTCCAGCTCACCGCGGAACACGAAGCTCATGCTCGCGGCCAGCAACTCCCCATCGGGACGTTGCACCGCATGCACGACGACGCGCTCGCCAAACTCTTCGAGCAGAGCTTGGAACCACCGGCGCGGAAGACTGGGCGAACCCAAGGACTTCTTGTTGTGCGCGAAGAGACGCACCAGGGCATCCAAGTGCTCTGGCCCCTCGACCAGCACAAGCCCGTGCCGTTCCACAGCCTTGCGTACCTCGGCCCGCGCCTTGCGCGGCATGCGTGCCTGCACTTCCTCGATGGTGGCAGGCGAGCTCTTGCGGAAGGTGGCATAGAGATTCTGAGGCACCAACCCGGTGTCGTCAGCGAGCGCAAAGCGTGTGCGCAAGTCTACATGCGCTGCACCACCGGCGCGGGCCGCTGACACAGCAGCATCCACAAGCGCGCGCTCACTGACAGCATCACTCGCCAAGGGACCACCGTAGACCGCATAGGCCGTCGAGACCCACACAGGCGCCTGCAAGGGGCGCTTGCACACAAACAGCGGCAAGACTCCGACCAAGACATCGCCCCGCCACACACCCAAGTCGTGCGGAGTGTGTCCAAAAACCTTGACAACCGCTCGGCGCCAGCCGGACAGGTGAAAGAAGGTGCCCTCAGGGTGCGCTTCCACATACCGGTCGCGAGCCGCATCATCCGCTGCGGTCAGTACGCGCACTTGCAGCTGGGGCTCTACACTCATGTGGATTGCGACCCGTCTCCATCCTCATGCACACGCTGCACTTTGTACTCGCGCAAGTTGCGCGCCTGCGTGTAGATGATGATCTCCCCTACGAGACCAAAGCCCACGATCTGCACCCCCAGAATCAAGAGCAAGAAGCCCAGCAAGAACACTTGACGCGTGATGACGGGACCGGAGCCCAAGATGGCGTGCTGCACAATCAACGCAGCGCACAAGCCACCTCCGAGCAGCATCAACGCCCCGCCGACCATGCCGAAGAAGCGCAGCGGCTTGAGCGTGAACTTCGCAAGGAAGACCACGCCGAGGATGTCCAAAAGACGGCGCACATAGACGCCCACGCCGTAGATCGAGCGCCCGGTCCACTCCGCCACATGCTTGACGGGCAGCTCCACGACCTTGAAGCCTTGGCGCTGTGCGATCGCCGGCAAGAAGCGGTACATGTCACCGTAGACAGCCACATCCTCGAGCACTTGGCGCTTGAACACGCGCAAGTAGCAGTTCAAGTCATGAAAACTTGACTGCATGATGCGCCGCATAAGCCAGTTGAAGAGGGCCGACTGCACACGATTGAACAGCGGATCGATGCGGCCCTTGCGCCACGGAGCGACGAAATCCGCACCTTTGTCCAGTTCCCCCAACATGCGCGCCAACTCAGGCGGATCCACCTGCACATACTGCGGCGAGGTGACGATGATTGCTCCGCTGGCGCGCTCAAAACCTGCTGCCAAACAGGTGGATTCACCAAAGGCCTGCTGCATGTGCAGCGACTGC
>CAIKQM010000362.1 GCA_903829565.1 uncultured Planctomycetota bacterium | reverse complement strand
GGCCCCGAGCTTTGGAGTGCTGTTTTTCCGTACTCGCCTCGCGTGGGTCCGGTGCTTACTCTCTAGGACCCCGCCATGAGCCAAGCCCGCATTCCGCCGCATAATCTGGAAGCCGAGCGCGCCTTGCTCGGGGCCCTGTTGGTTGAGCCCGAGCGCGTGGCCGAGACCGTCGAGAAGCTCTCGTCGGAGGACTTCTTTGATCCGCGGCATGCGGCCTTGTTCGAAGCGGTCTCTACGCTCGCCAGTCGCGGTGTGGCGGTCGACTTGGTGTCGACGCTGGAACAGCTGACGGCGATGGGCAAGTCGGTCGGTGGCATGGCTTGGTTGGCCGAGTTGACGCACACCGTGAGCTCGGCGGCACACCTGCGCCACCACACGAAGATCGTTCACGAGACCTCGCTGCTGCGCAAGCTGATCCGCGAGTCGGGCGAGATCATCGCGCAGGCCTTCGACACGCGCCCTGATGGTGATGCGGTGCGCGAGTTGGTCTCGGCTTCCGAAGACCGCATGTTCAAGGTGAACAGCGGGGGCGGCGGCAGCGAAGTGCTCTCGATGGAGGCTGCCGTAGGCGAAGCCTTCAAGCGCATCGACTCTTCGACGCATCGCAGCGGTTTGACCGGCTTGCCTAGCGGTTTTTACGACCTGGATGAGCTGCTGTGCGGCTTCAACGCGGGCGAGATGATCGTGGTGGCTGCGCGCCCTTCCATGGGCAAGACGGCCTTCATTCTGAACTGCATGGATCACGCCGCGGATCCTGATCATCGTCCGGATTGGTTGGACCGTCCGGCGTCGGTGCTGTTCTTCAGCTTGGAGATGGGTCATCAATCGATCGTGCGACGCATGCTGTGCTCGCGTGCGCGCGTCGATGCGCACAAGTTGCGCACGGGCAACATTGCCACCGATGACTACGGCGAGTTGTCGCGTGCGGCTGGCGAGTTGTCGAAGATGAAGCTCTTCATCGACGACACGCCCGGTATCAGCGTGTCGACCATGCGCAGCCGCGCCAAGCGCGTGAAGAGCGAGCATGGTTTGCACATGATCGTTGTCGACTACTTGCAGTTGATGACGCAGCCCAAGGCCGAGAGCCGCCAACAGGAAATCAGCCAGATTTCGCGCTCGTTGAAGGAGTTGGCGCGCGAGCTGGAAGTGCCCTTGATCGCCTTGTCGCAGCTGTCACGCGCTGTCGAGTCGCGCGACAACAAGCGGCCGCAATTGGCGGACTTGCGCGAGTCGGGCTCCATCGAACAGGACGCGGACGTTGTGCTGCTCTTGTATCGCGATGAGTACTACAACCGCGATAACCCCGAGAATAAGGGCCTCGCGGAGATCATCTGTGCCAAGCAGCGTAACGGTCCCACGGGCGATGTGGTGCTGAACTTCAATGGCTCGATGATGCGCTTCGAGAACCGTGCGATCTCCGCCGCGGAGCCGTTTGGTGGCTGAGTACGCGCGTTTACGCTGTGCAATCGCCCTCCTGTGTCTGCAGGCGGTGGCTGCGCCGCTGTACGCGCAACAACGCGAGCTGCCCAAGGTGCTGGCGATCTCTGTCGAGGGCGAGCGTCGCTACCGCGAAGATCAGTTGCTGGCCGCGCTCGGCGTGCAAGTGGGCGCTACGCTCGATGATCAAGTGGTGTCGCGCGGCGTTGAGACGCTGTGGAATGCCTTCAAAGTGCGCGCCAATGTCGAGCTCCGCCAAGTGGACGGGGGAGTGGAGCTGCGTCTCGTCGTGTCGGAGATGAATGTCGATCTGGAGCCGCGCTTTGCCGGCAATGATGCGATCGACAAGGACACGCTGCTGAAGTGGGCGCTGCTCGAAGAGCGCGGTGAGCTGTTTCTCTTCCAAGCCGAGCGCGTGCGCCAACGCTTGCTCGAAGGCTATCTGCGCGAGGGCTATTGGTACGCCGAGGTCGACATCGTGCGCCGTGGCGAGGTCGAAGGAGAGGGCGTTGACGGTCCCGCCGATGTGATCTTCGAGATTCGCGAGGGCCCGCAAGTCAACGTCTCTGAGGTCGTGCTGCACGGCAATGACAGCATGCGCGATCGCGGCATGTGGTTCTGGAAGGACGGCCTGACCAAGTTCGCCTCGGTGCAGCTGACTGGTCCTTCGTTGCTGGATTGGAACGGCGAGCCCTTCGTGCAGGAGACGCTGGAAGCAGACCTGTTTGCGATGCGCGAGGTCTACCGCGAGCGCGGCTGGTTGGATGCCGTCGTAGCGGTGGATCGCCTAGAGTTCAGTGAGGATCGCACGCGCGTCACGGTGCATGTGCGTGTGGATGAAGGACGCCGCTACACGGTGTCCTCAATCGCCGTGAAAGCGGTCGAAGAGCAGGTCGATACGCTCACGAATCAGCGTGTGGAAGTGGAAGTCCCGCTGCTGTTCCCTGCTGCCGAGTTGCTCGAGCTG
>CAIKQM010000361.1 GCA_903829565.1 uncultured Planctomycetota bacterium | reverse complement strand
CTTCCGCGATCACAACAACGACGGCGATGCCAACGACCCCGATGAGCATGTGCGCTGGCTGGACGGCCGCGCCGGTGGCAACGCCTCCGGCATCTTGATGCCCGCAGCCAACGGCTTGGTGCAAGGTGCGGATGGTGTGATGTGGGTTGCGAGTGCGAACTCGGGCACCACTGGCGTCGATGCGATCCTGCGCCTTAGCGATGTGAATGGCGATGGCGATGCCAACGACTTGGGTGAAGCCGTGGAATGGTGGTCGCGTCCCGGCAGCCCCACCGGCGATTCGGTACCGCAAGCGGTGCAGATCGGTCTCGATGGAGCGATCTACCTGCTCGATGCGCCTTCGAGTGCTGGCTTCTCTAAAGGTGTGTACCGCATCGCGGACAACAACTTGGATGGTGATGGCAACGATGCGGGTGAGACCGCTCCGTACTTCATCCCTCCGTTCACCGTGACGCCGTTCTTCTGGTGCTTGGAGATCGACACTCTGGGCTGGTTCTACACGGCCGACACCGGCAACGAGCGCGTGTGGAAGTTCAAGGACCTCAACGCTGACGGTGACGCACAGGACGCGGGCGAGTCGTTCCTCTACTGGTCCGTGGGTGCAGCGAGCAACATCTGGGATCTGTCGGTGAGCGCCAGCGGCGATGTGTACTGCAGCGACAACCAGACCACCTCACGTGTCATTCGTCTGCGCGATGCGGATGGCAGCAACTCTATCGGTGCGACCGAAGTGACCACGGTGTACGACGAGGTCTTGGCCTCGATCATCATCGGCAACGGCCGCGGCATGGACTTTGGCCCGAGCATTCCGGCCGGTACGCCTTTCTGCTTTGGAGATGGCTTGGGCGTGCCCTGCCCCTGCACCAGCAACGGACAACCCGGCAAAGGCTGCCCGAACAGCGTCGCCATCGGTGGTGCGCGCTTGTGGACCATTGGCAACGCCAGCATCGCAGCTGACACGCTGGTGCTCGATGCGCGCTTCATGCCGAACAGCAGTGCGCTGTACTTCCAAGGTACCGGCCAGTTGAACAACGGCTTTGGTAACGCGTTCGGTGACGGTCTGCGTTGTGCAGGTGGTTCGGTGACGCGCTTGGGCACCAAGGTCAACGCAGCGGGTCAGTCGCGATTCCCCGCTGTTGGCGACCAGAGCGTGTCGGTGCGCGGCGCATGCACAGCCGGCCAGACCCGCACGTACCAAGTGTGGTATCGCAACGCGGATCCGGCCTTCTGCACGGCAAGCACCTTCAACCTCACGAACGGTGTGCAAGTATTCTGGACACCGTGAGCGTGGTCAGCGCCTAGGTTCCTCTGAACTAGAGCGACAGTAGCTTCCAAGTCGACCAAGCACTCAAGCCGGTCGACCCGACCGCCCGTACGCGCCAGCGCCACACACCGGTGCCTGGCGCGTCGGCTGTCTGGACCATGTTGGCGCTCACGGTTTGGGTGGTGGTCTGCGTCCAAACGCCGTTGATGCGCTGCTGGCGTTCGAGCTCAAAGCCGAGCTCATTCGTGGCGCGGTCGACCCACGTCAAACTCGCAGCTCCCGGAGCGGTCATGCGCGCCAAGAAGTACGCCGGAGCCAGCGGCGGCGGAGGAGGCCGCACCGTCACTGTACGCAGCAGCGAGTGTTGCAAACCACCTTCGTCCGTCACGCGTGCTGTGATCATGTGCCGCCCCACACTGAGCGTCGAGGTCGTCAGCAGTGCTCCAGTACCCATCTCGCCGTCTACGCTTGATGTCCAAGCGATACGAGCAGAGAGATCACCGTCCTCGCGATCCGTGGCGGTCGCTGCAAAGACCACCGATGAGCCCACGATCACGCTGAGCGACGAGCGCGGTGCACTGATCACCACACGCGGTGCGGTGTTCACCAAGCGGCTCGCGGTCACCGCATTCCCAAGGTCCAACATGCCGCCCGTGGCGACCACATTCGTCCACGCAGGCGAAGTGCGCACGCTGGCCAACAAACGCCCGCGTACCTGCGCATAGCTCCAAGCTGGATTGCGCGCCCACACCAAGGCTGCAGCCCCCGCCACATGCGGCGAAGCCATCGAAGTACCCTGCAAGTGCGCGTAGCCATCGCTCAAGTAGGTTGAGTAGATAGCCACGCCAGGAGCCGCCAGATCGACACTGCGCACGCCATAGTTCGAGAACCCCGCGCGCAGTCCATCGTTGTTCGCAGCAGCCACGCTGATGATGTTGTCCAAGTCGTAACTGGCTGGATACGCGCGCGTCACATCGGCGTTGACGCCGCTGTTGCCCGCCGCAGCCACGAAGACATGGCCTGCTCCGCGTGCGTTCGCGATGGCGTCGTACAAGGCTTGGCTGTACCCGCCGCCTCCCCAGCTGTTGTTCGACACCTTGATGCCCATGCGACGGCAGTAATCCACCGCACTCACAGCATCCGACACATAGCCGCCTTGCGGCCCGATGAAACGCAATGGCACCAACTGACAAGCCCAGTTGACACCCGTCACGCCCAGACCGTTGTTACCTAGCGCTCCGATCGTGCCGGCGACATGCGTGCCGTGACCGTTCTCATCATCCGGGTCAGCATCACGCCCATAGAAGTCCCAGCCACGCACATCATCGATGTAACCGTTGGCATCGTCATCGACTCCATTGCCGGCAATCTCAGCGCTATTCGTCCAGATGTTCGCGGCCAAGTCCGGGTGCCGCCACGCGACACCTGTATCGATGACCGCCACGGCAAACTGCGCGTCGCCAGTGGTCACACTCCAGGCTTCTTCGGCTCGCATGTCGACACCTGCGACTCCCGGATCGCCAGCCACGACTTGACCGGTGTTCTTGAGCCCCCACAGCTGCCCGTAGTGCGGGTCATTCGGTGCCTGCGACAGGCGCACAATGCGATCGCGCTCGACATACTCCACCCAAGGAGCCAGTCGCTCCAACGCCACATGCGGCGGCACACGCACCACAAGGAGCTCGACACCCAGCTCGCTTTCCGCGGTGCTGTGACTGCCATCGCCCACCATGGCGCGCACAGCTTGCTTGTAGCCTTCCCCTGCATCGCCAGGGAACTTGACCAACACCCCCGCTGGGTTCAGCGACAACCCCGGCACGGACTCGAGCGTGCGTGCCGCAAAACGATGCGCCGCCACGGCGACAGGATCAGGCCGCGCCGTTTGAGCCTGCGTGTCAAGTACGGCTGACAAAACAGCCACAAAGCCGAGCAATGCTCGATAAACGCGCGTGGTGCGCATGGTGCAACCCAACAGTGGTGGTGGTGGTGAGCGCAGAGGCTGCCCACCCCTGCCGCTACCTTCACCATCGCCCCGCGTCACTGCGCGGCTGAAACCTTCTTCCCAGAAAGCGGGGTGCAACCGGTCTTCGCGGATCCGGTTGCACCCCTTCCCATCATGCCCGCCGCTCGGCTCCCCAGCCTCGCGACGGCATACCGCCAAAGGGCGCGAACCCTACGGCAGTTCCAAAACGCGATCGGTGGACATGGCGCGTGGCGTCACAGCCACCGACCGCACCGACGAGATCCGGGAACGGACCTGTGCGGTGATTGCAGGTTTGGTCATCAGCACACCAATAGAGGGTGGTGGACCTTGGGAAGAGCTGCGTGGGGAACGGGCAGCTGTGCCCTGCACAAGGTGTCATGTCGCCATGACATCTCTCATTACAAGCGGAAATCCCGCTTCCCGCAAGGCGGAAAACGGGATTTCTCACGCACCGCGACAATGTCGCGGCTGTCAAGCCAACCTTACAGGGTGACTGTGCGGTAGGCCGACCATGCGCTGGCAGCCGAGCCGTTGCGAGCACGGATGCGGAAGCGGAACACGCCCACACCAGCCGTGATGTTGGTGGCTGTGGCGTTGGCTGCAGTCAGGGTGTACGTGGTGTTGATCCACGTCGTGCCCGACTGCTGCTGGCGCTCGATCTCAAAGCCGGTCTCGTTGGTCGAGCGGTCACGCCAGGTCAGGCGCGCCACACCAGCCGACAAACGCGCTGCGGCAAAGTTCGACGGAGCAACCGGTACTGCCGGGTTCTGCACGGTGATCGTGCGCGTGGCGGAGCCCTGCAAGCCGCCGAGGTCCGTAGCACGCGCGGTGACCGTGTGCGTGCCCACCGTCAACGCCGTGGTCGTGAAAGTCGCGCCCGTGCCGATCTGGCCGATCAGGCTAGAGGTCCACACGAGGCTCGCCGTCAACACGCCGTCCTGCACATCGTTCGCCGTACCGGCAAAGGTGATCGCTGAGCCGGTCGTGATCGTCTGGTTGGCCACCGGCGCGGTGATCGTCACGGTCGGTGCGGTGTTGCCGCCCGGTGCCGTGCCAATCGCTGCCGCAAGATCCATCACACCACCCGTGGCCACCGTGGTCGCGAGCGACGCAACGGCACGACGCGTGGTCAGGATGCGGTCACGCACTTGCGTGTAGGTCCACGCCGGGTTTTGCGCGTAGACCAGAGCCGCACCACCCGCCACATGCGGGCAGGCCATCGAGGTGCCGCTCAAGTACGCATAGGCGCTGCCGATGTACGTCGACAGGATCGTCGAACCAGGCGCACCGATGTCCACGGACACCGAACCATAGTTCGAGAAGCTCGAACGCAGGTCATCATTCGTCGTCGAGGCGACGCAGATGATGTTGTCCAAGTTGTAGCCACCGGGGTACTGCTGGCTGACCTCCATGTTGATGTTGGAGTTGCCCGCAGCGGCCACGAAGAGGTGCCCCACCGTCTTCGAGTTGTTGATGGCATCAAACAGCGACTGCGTGAAGCCGCCGCCGCCCCAGCTATTGTTCGACACCTTGATGTTGTTCGTGCGGCAGTAGTTCACCGCCAACACGGCGTCCGAGGTGAAGCCACCCGTGGGGCCGAGGAAGCGCAAGGGAATCAGCTTGCAGTTCCAGTTGACACCCGTGACGCCCACGCCGTTGTTGCCCACCGCGCCAACGGTGCCGGCGGTGTGCGTGCCGTGACCATCGGTGTCATCGGGGTTGTTGTCGATGCTGAAGAAGTCCCAACCGCGGACATCGTCCACATAGCCGTTGAGATCATCATCCAAACCGTTGCCGGCGATCTCGCCCGGGTTGGTCCAGATGTTGGCCGCCAAATCCGGGTGCGTGTACTGCGTGCCCGTGTCGATGATGGCGATCTTGAAGTTCGCGTCACCGGTGTAGGTGTTCCAAGCCTCGGGCGCGTTGATGTCCGCACCAGCCACACCAGGGTCGGCGTTCACGGTTTGACCCGTGTTGTTCATGCCCCACAACAGTGCAAAGTTCGGATCGTTGGGCGTCAGCGACTTGCGCACCACCCAGTCACGCTCAGCGTACTGCACCCAAGGCGAGAGCACCTCGATAGCCTTGTGTACAGAAATTTTGACATTGACGAGTTCGATCCCAAGGTCGGACTCGACAACGCGGAAGCCACCATCGCCCACCATGGAGCGGATGGTCTGCTTGTAGACCTCTGTGGCGCCTTCTTCAAAGCGCACGAGGACGGCAGTCGGGTTGTAGGCGAGTTGCGGGACAGCCTCGATCGCACGCGCGGCGTAGCGGTGCGCATCGAGCGCAACGGGTTCGGCGTGGAAGGATTCAGCCTGCGTGGATGCGGCGAGCACGAGGCTCGCGACAACGGGGAGGGTTTGGCGCGTGAACATGAGGAACTGAGGAACGGTCCTTGGTTGCGAATTGCCATTCCCCCGGAAGTTGCGCGCGTTCAAGCGCCCAACCCCGACTCCGGGAGGACGCAGGAGATGGGCCCCTGCTCCATCCAACCCTACTACCGTCCTCCAAAGTGGGGAGGGGGCAACTGGGGAAAATCCCGCCTACGCACCCGAAATCAATTGGCTACGCCGGGGTCTGCATCGTGCAGGGGGTGCGGGCACCTTAGGTTCCCGACCCAGCGCCGACGCGCCCCGCGTTCGGTGTCCCACCTATAGGAGTCGTCTCATGTATCGCATCGCCCTGCTTGCACTTCCGTTGGCTGCACTACCCGTCTTCCTCCAACCGTCCGAGCCTGCCGTGGACTTTGAACATGTCTACGAGCGCGTGGCGGAACAGATCCGCCCTGGCGTCGTCACGATCACCTCGACGCGTCGCGTGCGCTTGACACCGCCGTACGGACCGGAGCAGTTGCTGGGTTGGTCCGAGCCGCAAGGCACGCGCAACGACATGCCGCTGCGTGAACACAACTTGGGCAGCGGCACAGTGCTGTCTGCAGATGGCTACATCCTCACCAACAACCATGTGGTGGCGAATGCCACCGAGCTGAAGGTGCATCTTTCTGACAAGCGCACCTTCACCGCGCGCGTCATCGGTAGCGATCCGCAAACCGACTTGGCCGTTGTGAAGATCGAAGCGACGAACCTCAAGCCCGTGAGCTTCGGCGACTCGAAGCTGCTCAAGGTCGGCCAATGGGTCGCGGCCTTTGGTTCGCCCTACGGCATCGATCAGACGATGTCCTCGGGCATCATCAGCGCCAAGAGCCGCGCCAGCCTGCACATCGTCGATGAAGAGGACTATGTGCACACCGATGCCGACATTCATCCCGGCAACTCGGGCGGCCCGCTGGTGGACTTGCAGGGCCAGGTGATTGGCATCAACACCGCCAACATCAGCCGCAGCAGCTATCAAAACACAGGTCTCGCCGTGCCCGGCACGATGGCGCGCGACATTGCCACCAAACTGATGAAGGAAGGCAAAGTGGTGCGCGGTTGGATCGGCGTGGCAGTGCAAGACCTGTCGTACGACCTCGCGCAGAGCTTCGGCTACAAGGGCGAAGGTGGCGTGCTGTTGGCGGAGATCGTCGACAACTCCCCCGCCAAGCGCGCCGGCCTTGCTACCGGTGACGTCGTCACCAGCATCGACGGCAAGCCGGTCAGCACCTACGCCAACTTCAAGCACATGGTCGCGGACCTGCGTCCGGGTACGAAGGCCATCATGACTCTGTGGCGCGAAGGCCGCGCACTCGATGTGCCGGTGGACATCCTGGCACAACCGGGAACGAGCTCCTCAGCGGTGGTCGATGCCAGCGCGCCCAATGGCTTTGGCATGGAGCTGTCGGACTCGAGCCAAGGTGTGCTGGTTGTGCGTGTGAACGATGATTCATGCGCCGAACGCTGCGGGCTCGAGTCGGGTGACATCCTCGAGCGCATCGAGCGCACGCCCATTCTGGACGCCACGCAAGCTCGCGAGTTGCTACGCACACGCTCCAAAGACGGTGCTGCCATGTTGATCGCGCGTCGTGGTACTTCCCGCTGGCTGCATTTGGACGCGGCGCAGGAGAACTGACATGAAGACCGCGAACAAGGCCCAGACGACGCAAGCAATGGATGCGTTGAAGGCGATCTATGACCGCCGCGCTGTACGCGAGTACACCGGCGTGCATCCTTCGCGTGAGACCATCAGAGAGCTGCTCGATGCAGCGGTGCAAGCGCCCAGCGCGATGGACTTGCAGCCGTGGGAGTTCGTGGTGGTCCAAAATGCGG